>CAIVHJ010000184.1 GCA_903905665.1 uncultured Phycisphaerales bacterium | reverse complement strand
TAACATCGTGAATTTCTCGGCCTTTGCCGTGGCGATATTTCTGGGCGTTTTTCTCATCGTCAACCACGGCAATGTCGGGCCCTTCTGGTCGCCGTTCATGTTCATCGCGATCATCATTTTGGCGCTGAACTTCGGATGGATGCTCGTCATGCCCATCGGCGGGGCGGACATGCCGACGGTGATTTCGATTCTGAATTCCTATGCGGGTCTTTCGGCGGTAGCGATGGGTTTTGTGCTGGACAACAAACTGCTGATTACGGCGGGGGCTTTGGACGGTTCGTCGGGTCTGATTCTGTCGATCATTATGTGTCGCGCCATGAACCGATCCTTCACCAATGTGCTATTCGGAGCGTTTGGAGCCACCGTGGAGGAGAAAAAAGCGGATGACCTCTACGCCGGAAAAGTGAAGTCGGTCATGGCGGAAGACGTGGCCATGATGCTGGACGGCGTGCGCCGCGTCGTGATTGTGCCCGGTTACGGTATGGCGGTGTCTCAGGCGCAACACGCGGTTCGGGATTTTGCCAACGTGCTCGAGCAGCGTGGGGTGGAAGTCGAGTATGCGATTCACCCTGTCGCCGGTCGAATGCCCGGCCACATGAACGTGCTGCTGGCGGAGGCCAACATTCCCTACGACAAACTTAAGGAGATGGACGAAATCAATCCCACGCTCGAGCAGGCGGACATGGGCATTGTTGTCGGCGCCAACGACGTAGTGAATCCGATCGCCCGGACCGATCCTAAGTCGCCGATCGCCGGAATGCCGATCATCAACATCGACAAATGCCGAACGGTCATTGTGGTCAAGCGGAGCTTGAGTCCCGGTTTCGCCGGAATCCCCAATCCTCTGTTTGCCATGCCCAACACCTATATGTTCTTCGCCGACGCAAAAAAAGCCTTCATGGACATGACCGCGGCACTGAAAGAGAAATGAGGAATGGAAAAAATACAAAGCAAAAAGAGAAAAGAGAAAAACCAGACAGAGGGCAGCTTAATTTTGCCGACAGGCCATTTTCTCTTTTTACTTTTCTCTTTCTTCAGTTCATCGTTCTCTTATTGCGGTAGCGACCCGATCTCTTTCAGAACCAAAAGCCGCATTTCTGTCATTTCCTCCATCGCAAAGCGAAGTCCCTCTCGTCCCAATCCGCTGTCCTTGACCCCGCCATAGGGCATGGCATCGACGCGGAACGAGGGAATATCGTTGATCACGACGCCCCCGACTTCCAGTTCATTAAAGGCATAAAAGGCGGAATGAAGATTTCGCGTGAACACTCCCGCCTGCAAACCATATCGACTGGCATTGACGCGACGGCATGCCTCGGCGAAATCGATGAACGGCTCCAGAATCGCAACCGGACCGAAAACTTCCCGGCACGAAACATCGCAACGATCGGGAACGTTTTCTAGCAACGTCGCCTCGAACAAGGCCCCGTTTCGCCGACCGCCGCAAAGCAATCGCGCGCCCTCCCGGACCGCCTCCTGCGTCCACTGTTCCACGCGACGCGCATCGGCTTCACTGATCAGCGGCCCCAAAAACGTGTCTTCATCGAGCGGATCACCCGTGCGCAAGCGCCGAGCAGCCTCAATCAGACGCTTCTTCAATTCGGGATAGATCGCTTCGTGGACAAAAATGCGCTGAACGCTGATGCATGATTGCCCCGACTGATAAAAAGCCCCGACAATCAATCGGCCGACGACGTGCTCCAGATCGCTATCTCGATCCACGATGCAACCGGCATTGCCTCCGAGTTCAAGAACGATTTTTTTCTTGCCGCAACGATTCTTGAGATCCCATCCCACTTCGGGCGAACCGGTAAACGAAACAAGTTTGAGCCGGTCGTCGGTGACCAACCGGTCGGCCACCTGCCGGGAGGCGGGAAGAATGCTGAACGCACCTTTGGGCAGATCGGTTTCGGCGAGCAGATCACCCAGCAGAAGCGCGCTGATCGGTGTGTCCGACGCCGGCTTGAGCACGAACGAACATCCCACGGCGAGCGCGGGAGCGATTTTGTGCGCCGAAAGATTGAGCGGAAAATTAAAAGGCGAAATCAGAGCGCAGGGCCCCACGGGAAACCGTCGCCAGATGGCCTGGCAATTTGGAGCGCGGGGCGAGACATCCAGCGGCAGGTATTCACCATACAAGCGTGTGGCTTCTTCAGCAGCCGTCTGGAAAGTCTCGATGGCACGCGCGACTTCACCCCGTGCCTCGCGAATCGGTTTGCCCACTTCGACGGCGAGCACGTGTGCGAATTCCTCCTGCCGTTGCATCAGGCGTCGGGCCATGTGAGCGCAGATTTCGGTCCGTCTGAACGACGGCAATTTTCGGCACGCCGGAGCAGCCTCGACCGCGGCTCCAATCGCACGATCAATAGCGGCAGCATCTGCCAGCGGAACCTTGGCGACCACTTCACTGGTAAACTTGTTGCGAACGATCAGGTCCGTGTTGGGTGTTTGAGCTTCATTGGCGATGTAATAGGGATACTCGGTTTTGAGCATGGTTACCTCACAAAAATTCTCAAGACGGCGTCGTGGAATTGTTGGCGGCTTGGTTTCGCCCATTCAGCAGGAATTCAGCGTAGGCAAAGTCTTCCGGCTCGTCGATGTCCACTGCGGACGTGGGGGGGGTGTGGTATGCCAGAATCCGGCCCTCGTAGGGCGGTCGGCCCGCAAGTACATTTGCAGCCCGAAACCAGTAAATCACACCATCGGGATGATAAAGCGGCGGCAACAACCGGCGACTGGTGATCACCTGATCGGGGCGATCCGGTCGCACAAATCCGTTCTCAATCTGAAACGCCCAATAAGGGTGGTGATGATAAGGCGACACGGAAACCACCCCGTCGGCGTCGGGGTTTTGCATCAGCAGGCGATACGACTCGGCGACATCGCTGACGGTTCGTAATGGCGAAGTCACCTGCAAAATGCAGACCCAGTCAAATTTCCTGTTTTGATGATCGGCGTACCACGCGAGCGCATGAAGGACAACTTGATCCACTTCTACGCCGTCGCGAGTCAACGATTCGTCACGCCGAAACGGAACCTCGGCACCGGCCCGTCGCGACATTTCGGCGATGGCAGGATCATCCGTCGAAACTACGACCGTCTGAAATACGCCGCTCTGGAGCGCCGTGTCGATGGTATGAACCACCAGTGGTTTCCCAGCCAAAACGGCAATATTCTTCCCCGGCAATCGGGTGCTGCGCGCCTTGGCGGGGATTACCCCAATGCACGAGGATGGCCCCGGAGCGGAAATGGAATCCGATCGATCAGGGTTTGGATGAGTCGTCATGAGGAACCTCAACAGAGGCTGGGACAGGTCGCTTCATCTCTGGAACCGAACCATAAGTCAGCTCCATCACACGCCATAAACCTTGACTCGTTTGCGCCAGTGTAATGCGAATGGTTGCTCCCATGGACAAACCAGCCGGACCGCCGTTGGCTTCGGACGGGATCACGTAATCCACGTAAGCGGTCTTAAGTGATTTCCGGGTATCCGCGGCCACGGCTCGTCCAAACTGAACCGTCATCCGGGCCGCGGCGGATTCAAAGTCGGGATCAAAATAATCCACATAATAACTCACTCCGGGCGCCCAGTGATAAATTTGCTGAAAGAGCCATTCGTTGAAGTCGGTTGTCGAATGAGCACCCTGAATCTTCTCTCGATAGGCTTCGATGTTGGTCAACGCACACTCCTGCTTCAGCAACTCGGTGCGCCGATCGCGATTGTTTCCGGCATGAATGTCGTTGGAGAGAGTTTTGAGAAACACCCATGCGACCTGCTGGGGTGTCGCCTTCTCATCCAGCGTAATCCTATATACTTCAAACACCGTGTTGGACGAGGGAATGCAGCGATCCGCCTCAGACGAGTCCGGTGGACGACATCCCGTTAAAAATCCGACCCCCGGAATCAGCATCGACAGCCAGAGTATTTTTTGTACCAGAGTGTGCGACGTATGTTTCATGATTCACCGTCAAAAGTCTATCACAAGTTCGGACCGATTCAACGGCCAGGTGGATTCTTGCCCAATGTCCATAGGAAAAGTACACTGGGTCCATCATGGCCGAGCAGAACGACAATCTATGGGCCCCGTGGCGGGCGGATTACATCAATTCCCTCGAAAATCCACCCTGCGGGGGGGGAGTGCTTTTTGTGCGCCTATGCCTCCGCTTCCGATCAGGACGAAATCCATCGCATCGTCCATCGGGGCCGCTTCAACCTGTTGGTGATGAATGCCTATCCCTATACCAACGGACATTTGCTCGTAGCGCCTCGCCAGCATGTCGGCGAACTGGAACAGGTTCCCACCGAGGTGCTCGCTGAGATGGTGGAACTGATGCGAAACGGCGTGGCGGTGCTGAAGAAGGTGGTGCACTGTCAGGGGATCAACATCGGCATCAATCTGGGGCGCTGTGCCGGAGCCGGTCTGCCGGACCATCTTCACATCCACCTCGTTCCGCGCTGGCAGGGAGATACGAATTTCATGTCGGTGATCGGCAACACGCGGGTGATTTCGGGTTCGATGCAGGATTTATTCGAGCGATTCCGTGCAGCCTTTGCGGAACTTTATCCGGGTGCCCATTCCCCATGACGTGCCATCTTGCCTCATTCGCAGTCGCTGACGATCAAACTCTCGGACGGGTTCACGCCGAGAAAACCACCCATCAATCGGAATGTGGTCCCTTCGAACAGGATTGGCGTCGCGTGACCGGTTGCGCCGCCTTTCGCCGACTTCAATACAAAACGCAGGTGTTCGTCAATCCTCAGGGAGATCACTACCGCACGCGATTGACCCATACGCTGGAAGTCGCCAGCCTCGCCCGGATGCTCGCGGTGCGAATCGGTGTCAACTCGCTGCTGTCCGAAACGATCGCGCTGGCGCACGATCTGGGTCATCCTCCGTTCGGCCATGCCGGTGAACAGGCTTTGAATACTCTGCTGCGCGATTACGGCGGTTTTGAACACAACGTTCAGTCGCTTCGCGTCGTGGATTATCTCGAACATCCGTTTCCTCCATTTCGAGGATTGAACCTGACTGATGAAGTGCGTGAATCCCTGATCAAGCATCGCACTCGCTATGATCGACCGGTGGACCCGGCATCGTGTGATGAACGGCTGAGGCGTTTGCTCGATGAAGGTCCGCAACCGACGATCGAAGGACAAATCGTCTCAATCGCCGATCGTCTGGCCTATGATTGCCACGACCTCGAAGATGCCATGGGGGCGGGAATCATCACGCTGGATGATCTAAAACAGATTGATCTGACGGCTCGTCTGATCGCCGATACCCGATCGTCTTTTCCCGATTCGTCCGCTTTTGCGATCTGGCGAACCATCGCCGAAGGACTGCATCGACTGCTGCTCAATGACGCCGTGTCCTGGACGCAGGATCGCATTCGAAACAGCGGGGTTCGCACGCCCAACGACGTCCGTCACCGAGAGGAGTCGCTGGTCGGCTTTTCTGAGCAAATGTCCGAATCCGTGTCGAATCTCGAAGCGTTTTTGCTGGAACGGGTCTATCGGCATCCGAAGGTGAAGACGATTGACGACATGGCGGGTCGGGTGATTTCGGAACTATTCCGTCATTACACAGATCACCCAGATCAGATGCCGGAGCGATTTTCGAGTCGTGTGGTGGAACAGGGCGTCAACCGCGTCGTGTGCGATTATGTTTCCGGCATGACCGACCGATTCTGCCGATCCGAATACGAAAGAATCTTCCTGCCGTTTGCACATCGCAGTTAACTTGACATCACAGACGGATGAACGCGAACCTACGTCGAGAATCGTTCCGAAACGATCTGATTGAGTTGGGCGGACAATCGGTTCTCGTCCGCCGTGGCAAGGCGCCCGTCCTGTACAACGATCTTGCCGTTGACGATTACCTGGTCGGGTCGCGGAGACTGACACAACATCAACGCACCGAGCGGATCCTGGGCGATGGCGCCCGCCCAGTTGATACCATCTTTGCGATACAGAACCAGATCGGCACAGCAGCCGGGTTCAATCCGACCGAGAAGATTGCGATTCAGACACCGCGCCCCCCCGACGGTAGCCATCGTGAAAGCGTCGGCTACGGTCATGGCATCCGCGCCGTTCTGAACGCGCTGAAGCAACAGCGCCTGTCGGGCTTCAGCCAGCAAATTTCCACCGTCATTGCTGCTGCTGCCGTCCACCGCCAATCCCACGTTCACTCCGGCACGAAGCAATGAAACAATCGGCGCAATTCCCGAACCCAGCCGCATATTCGAACAGGGACAATGAGCCACCCCCGTCCGGGTCTTGGCCAATACGCGAATGTCCTCCTCGTTCAAACACACACAGTGAGCCAGATAAACGTCGCTCCCCAGCCACCCGCAATCCTGTAAATACTCAATCGGACGCTTCCCGAATCGCTTTCGACAATACGCTTCTTCGTCGGCGGTCTCAGCGGCATGGGTATGGAGCAACACTCTGAGGGACCGCGCCAGTTTCGCCGTCTCCACAAACAACTCATGGCTCACATTGAACGGCGCACATGGCGCCAAATCAATCTTCCGCATCCCCGCCGTCGAAGCATCATGGTAACGTTCCACGACACGTCGGCAGTCCTTCAACACGTCATCATCTTTTTCAACGCACACATCCGGGGGAAGTCCGCCCGCCGATTGACCCAGTGTCATACTCCCGCGGCAAGCGTGTATTCGGATTCCCAGTTCATCCGCCGCTTCGAGGACAGCCTCAAGGCGAACATTCGTTTTTTGGGGGAAAAGATAAAAATGATCCACCGTTGTGGTGCAACCCGACAGCAGCAATTCCGCGATGCTCACCTGAGCCGCCGTCTTGATCGCCTGATAATCCACGTATTGCCATCGTTTGTATAACTCCGTCAGCCACGTGAATAACTTTGCATTCTGTACCGCGGGATGGCATCGCGTGAGCGTCTGATACAAATGATGATGCGTGTTGATCAATCCCGGAATCACGACGTGCTGACCGGCATCGATCGTCTCATCGAAACGATCCGCCCGAAATGTCCCCGTGGGCGCAACGGCGCTGATCAGATGATCTTCAATGACAATATCGTGATGCGCAAAAACCCGGGGCGTGTTTTTAGCGCACGTGACGATCGTCCCGTTTTGAATCAGTCGTTTCATAAAACGTTGACCACTATTGCGCGAGGGGAGACTCGAACTCCCACGGGTTTCCCCACAGGATCCTAAGTCCTGCGCGTCTGCCAATTCCGCCACCCGCGCAGCCCATACCGATGATATATCGGCTTGGCTTTACCTTCCATCTCAAGACAGAATATCACATTTACGTCATGCAATACATGGACAGCATGATGGGTGTGAGGGAACCAGCAGCATTAACACATCGAATAATCACGCCACGGAATCATCCGCGTGGGCCACGGTCAGGCCCACCGGGACCACCCGGGCCACCGCCTCGGGGCCCTCCCGGCCCCGTCGGACCTTGAATCCCGCGCTCCGCCATACGTTTCTGAAGAGCGGCACGGTAGGCCATCTGCTTGGCCGCTCGATCCGGGCTACCCTGTTCGGAACGGGTCTTGCGCTGTTCCGTCGTTTGGGGTTGGCGCGGACCGCGATCGGGGCGAGGACCGCGCATGGAGTTGTCCTGACCGTTGCTGTTGCCATTGGCGTTGTCTCGTTGACGTCGCTGATTGCGCCATTGTTCTCGTCGCGCGATTTCCTCGTCAATCTGGCGATCCAAAACAGCATTTTTCTCGGCCGGCGGGGCCTTAAAATACTCATCCATCCTTTCGTCCATCCTTGCTTCCATGACTTCGCGCATGTTGTGGCGGGCCTCTTCCCTCTGAGAGGCATTGAGGTTTGCATTTTCCATTTCGCGCCAGAGCGCGCCGGGATCTCTCTGGGAAGAATCCGCCATCCGCTTCTTGATCGCATCCACACTCAAATCATCCGGCAGCGAGGAATGTCCGTTCCTTCCGAACACAAACCACGTTCCGGTCGCCAAAAACACCACAACCACCGCGCCACCAATCCAATAATTCCGTTTCATAATGGACCTCTCAGTTTAATTTTCGAAATCCGTGACATGCGCGTCCAGATAAAGATAACGCCGCGAACCGTTCTGACCCGCCTGTCCGTGAAAGTTGTTGTAATCACGCATGATCCAAATAGTCTCCGGCGTGACTTGTATGTCCCTCCGTTCGAGGTATCGATTGGCGATTTCGTTGGCCGCCACACCGGCAAAAAACATACGAAGCTCATAACTGCTTCTTTCGGTCTGGTAGTAGCTCTTTCCGAGGTTGAGGTCCGAACGGTTCCACTGCAAAGAGATTTCCGGTACGTCCTGGGGGCACGCAAGAAGTTGGCGTGTGTGGTGATAAGGAAGCAACAATTCGGAAAGGAATACGGCTCCATCTGCTCCCGGTGCCAAATCCCGTTCTTCTGGCGGCAAGTCCGGATCAGGTTCCGGGGGAGGTTGGGGCGGGGTATCCGGTGTAGGCAGCGGCCATGCGCTGACCGAAGGCATGTAAGAGGCATAGGGCAGGTGGTTGTCATTCTGTTCCAGATAACTTTGCATCGCCAGTCCGACCTGATGAAGATTGCTGGCGCAGTTCACTCGATTGGCGTTTTTCCGAACGGCGGACAACGACGGAACCAAAATGGAGATCAAAAGTCCGATGATCGCCACGACCACCAGCAGTTCGATCAGCGTGAAACCACTGCAACTGCGGATACGGCTTCGATGAAATGTTGAGCCCATAAGCACCCCGCCTCATTATAGAGAACCGATACTCTTTGGTGGTACTTCCTCCCACTTGGCCAACACTATAGTAAACGTCATTATAGTACCGATTATTTCATCCAGTAGGATTTGGAGGTATTTGGGGACTTTGTTGTATAGTGACCTCATCCCGCGTCTTGTCCCGTGGACTTGAATGGAGATATCCGTGGTTACCAAACTCCGAACGATGTGTAACGTCTTCGCCCGCTTGCAGATGCTGTTGCCGGCAGTGGCGTGTCTGTCCTGCGCAGGGTGCCTCACCCCCCAGGCACAGTGGGAGCGAAAAGTCTGCGAAATCGTTTGGGTGGATTATGCTCCCACGACGGCTGATCCCAGCCGGGGTCGTTCGGCCAGCCCCGAATCCATTCATGAGGATTTGCAGGTGCTCCGACAGGCGGGTTTCGATGGACTGATCACTTATGGCGCCTCGGAGGATTTTTGTCGGAATTTGGTCAACTCGGCGAAGGAACAGGGGTTCAAGGGACTGATCATCGGAGTCTGGAATCCTTCAAGTCCCGAGGAACTGTCCGCGGCGGAAATGGTCGGGCGGGATTCAATCGTGCTGGGATTCTGTGTCGGCAACGAAGGCTATAAAAAACGCTACGCGCCGGAATTTCTCGCCAACGCCATTCAACACCTGCGACAACTCACCGGAAAACCGGTCACCACCACCGAAGAACTCGACGACTATGCAGATGACGAACAACTCTTGCAGATGGGCGACTGGGTGTTTCCCAATGTCCATCCGTTCTGGCACGGCATCTACGATCCGACCCAAGCCGCACAGTGGACACAAGATCAGTTTCTCGCGTTGCAGCAAAAAACCAACCGCTTCGTTTGGTTCAAGGAGACCGGTTTTCCGACTTCCGGCGATTCGGACGGCAAAATGACCGAAACCGTTCAGGATGAATTTTACGAACGACTGGCGCGAACATCGGTCCGATTCGCCTACTTCGAAGCCTTCGATCAACCCTGGAAAATCCACGAACCCGTCGAACCCTACTGGGGTTTATTCCGCCCCGATCGTTCCCCCAAACTCTGCGCCCACCGCCTCCACGAATATAGCACCCGGCATGCCGGGTGTCTTCCTCCGTAATTCACTGGTGTCTATGTTCCCAAGTGACACGAGTCTTTTTTTCCGACTCGTGTCCACATTTAGGCCTTCGCTTCTCTTTCTTGACGAAGAGGGAGGATAAAAAAAGTGGGGGACTGGAGTCTTTCGGTTTGGGATTCCTGTCCCCCTTGCGTCGTAATGGTTGAATTCGTCATTCACGTTTTCTTCAGCGATGCGATATCCGCCGTCGGGGTTTCGGAAGTATGAGTCATATTGCCGGCGATGGATTTGGTCAGTTCTCGCAGGTCGATCCCCAGCACGCTTTCAAGAGTCGCCAGGGACTCCGACAACATCCTCGCGCGGGACATCGCCGCACCCGAAATCGCCTGACCGCTCCCGCCGTCGATGACCGTTACGTTCTTCATCTGCACCTCGGCAATCGCCTTGGCCATTTCCGCAACGACACCGGGCATCATCTCGGCGAGCATGACCTTCAGAGCGCCGGGGTGCTTTTCGATGGATTGACCGATGAGTTCGATCGCCTGCGCCCGAGACCGACCCTGTTCAAAAATGAGCGCGGCTTCACCTTCCGCTTTGGCTTTGGAAACGTCGCGCGAGGCGTTGGCCTGCTTCACCTGGGTGGCGAGCAGACGGGCTTCTTCCGACTGGGCGGCGGCTTGCTGGGCTTCGGCTTCTTTCAGCGACGCTTCCCGCGCAAGTTCCGCCTTGCGAATTCGGAGTGCGTTGTCGGCTTCGGCAATGAATTTGTCCGCCCCGAGTCGCGCCTGCTCCGCTTTTTGGCGTCCGGCGGCTTCGGCTTGTTTGGCCTCGGCGTCGCGCTCGGCGCGCGCCTGTCGGGCTTGTGCGTCGGCCTCGGCTTCCTTGATGTCCGCCTCTGCTTTTTGAGTCGCCTCAAATTTCCTTGCCTCAGATCGCACCTGCGCCGACGCCTTTCGCGCGATCGACTCCAGATACTGGTCCTCGTCATGAACATTCTGAATCACCACGCTGTCGATGCCCAACCCCAGTTTGCGGAAATCGTCGTTGACATCCTGCATGACGGTCGCGACGAATTTTTCGCGGTCCTGGACGATTTCCTGCGGCGTGATTTTGCCGATTACCGATCGAAGTCCACCTTCAAGCGTTTCTCTCGCCACCCGCTCCATTTCGCTCTGAGGCTGACCCAGAAACCGTTCAATAGCGTTTTCTCGCACCCCGGGTTCGGAAGAAATCTTGACGTTGGCGACCCCCGTGACCGTCACAGGGATCATGCTTCCCCCACCGGCTTGGGCGCGTACTTCCAGCGGGACCTGCATATTCCGCAACGCGAGGCGATCGATTTTGTTAAAAATGGGAATGACGAGCGTCCGTCCACCGATGTAGGCTCTATAATTCTGGCCTTCCTTGGAACGTCGCCCGCTGACGATCATCAACTCACTGGGAGAACCCACCACCAAAAACCGGGCCAAAAATCCCATGAAAATCAGCAGGACGACCAAACCGGCACATCCCAGCAACACATAAACGGCGATGTTGGGCATTCCCTGAGTTTTGGTTTGCGCGGCTTGTGCAAGCATAAGTAGTGTCATGATCCCTGGACCTCCTTCATGTTTTGGAATCGGAAATAAATTCATATTCCTGAGGGCTGACGACCTCGGCCACACTTTGACTGAGAGACGCAATCGCGACTTCGCTGCCCGTCAGAAACTTATCATGATCGTGTTTGGTGCGAACGGGTAAAAAGTGCTCCGAACCACGAACCATCACAGCGACTTCGCCCATTCCCGGTGGAACAACCGAAACCGTGACTCGCGCGATCTTACCGACAAATTCCGCCGGAGAAACCGGAAGTACGGCTTCGGTTCTGCGGATTTTGCGGATAATCTGATGCACCAACTGGCCCATCAAAAGCCCACTGATGAGCGAAGTCCACGTAATCTGCTCCGCGGGCCAATCGGACAAATACGTCAGTATCGTTCCGACCATACCGAATGTCGCCGTCGCATAAACCACGAATTGCACCGAGAACCAGTTGGACCACGCCCAGCCATGATGAGCGGACACGCCAAAATCGCCCCCATGCGTATCGACATGGCCAGGGACATCGGTGTGAACGTCCATCCCCGTCGGTGCGTCCGCGTGTGCATCAAATCCGACGTGGCCCGCACCATCCACTCCCCCAAGGTCAGTATGCCCGTGACCACCCAAAACGGTCGAGATAACCAGCATCCCTCCACCGATAACGAGGCAGATCACGTACACGCCGGTCATATCCGCGATGGCGGGCAGCGTGCCGGTCCAGCCGACAAACATCATGCTCCAGAGGATGAACATTGTTGCAATCTCCATTGGGCGCCTCGTGCGGCGCGATTCGACCGGATGTCCAGATTCAATGTACCACACAGATTCGGTTCTGCCCATGATAACCCGAATCCATTTTTATAACCGGCATAACACGCTGAAACCAAAGGACATAGAAGAGAACGAGGAATGAGGAATACTGAACGATGAATCTACGAGCACGATGCAACAGGCAAGTCCGGTTGGTTGGAAATTGACGAACGAAGCGGATGTCACGGATATTACAGATTGAAGCGACGGGCGGGGAAGAAGCGATTGTCGCCGACTTCGGCATTCATCGTGCGCAGAAACGCCCCGACGAGCGATGGACCCATCTGGGCCGCCCACGCCAATGGACCTCGCGGAAATTCCATGCCGACGCTCATCGCCAAATCAATATCCTGCTGCGAGGCGATTCCCTCCTCCTCGACCAGCGCGGCTTCGTTCATGACCGCGCACAAAATCCGCAGAAACACGTAACCGGATTCCGGTCGGATGTCCCAGTTGCCCACGCGAAGCAGCGCCTCACACGATTCTTTCATGCGCGGCGGAAGATACGGTTCTTCGCTGTCCAGACGATAGGCGATTTCCGGTTTTTCGAGTTGGTAATTATAAAAACCGCTGCCAGTCTTTCGACCCAACTGCCCTTGATCCACCAATCGCCGATGAATTTCGGAGGGTTTGAACCGGGGACATTTATTCAGGCGCTGGTAGAGGTCCTGCGTCATTCGATAATCGACGTCAAGTCCGAGGTTATCCATCATTTCAAACGGCCCGTTTCGGAATCCGCCCATTTCCTTGACGATCAGATCGACGCTCTCACAGGCCGCCAACCGCTCTTCAACGATCCGAAGCGCCTCCAGAACGAACGGACGCATCACACGGTCCACGATCAATCCGGGAGAATCCTTGACCCGGACCAGGGTGGCGCCCCAACCGGTCATTTGCTGAGCCACGCGGTCCAGTACGGCGGGATCGGTCTGAACACCGTGGACGAGTTCCACCAGACCGACCTGGGTGGTCGGATGAACAAAATGAGTTCCGCAAACCCGTTCGGGAATTCTCAACCGACGTCCCAACTCGGAAACCGAACACAAACTCTCCGTCGTGGAAAACACCGCCGACGGATCGACAACCGGAATCACAGGCAGAAGGATTTTGACTTTGGCATCGAGATCATGGTCCAGGGCTTCGAGCACCCACTCGCAACCGTCCATGCTTTTGGCGTCCGCCGCGAGGTTGATGTTCTCTTCCACTCGACTGGCTTCACCGGATGACAACGCCCGACCGGCTACCATGGATCGGAGTCGATTGCGCAGGTGGTCCTGCATCACTTCCGCCGAGTCCGCCCCGGACACCATCACCACAACCGAACACCGCTGATACGCCATCAGCAGCGCCAACTCCTCCACCAAGTCCCCAGTCCCGATCAAACCGATCAACATCCGGCCATTCCCAACAAATTTTAACTGACCCTACACACGAAATTTTCAAATAGAAGGATACCAATCAGCAGCATTGTACCATTTTCAGCGACAGACCACCTTCTATTTGACACCATGCATCAATTTCTTGAGCAGCGGCGTGAGAATAAACAACAACAATGCCGCTCCACCCGTGGTACCAGCAATACCAAGAAACACTGGTGCGAAATCGTATGTTTGCGTCAATCGACCGACGGCTCCACCGGTGATTACATTGGCAAGGGCCGACGATAGAAACCATGTGCCCATGAACACGCCAACAAGCCGCGCTGGCGCAAGCTTGGTGATCATTGAAAGACCCACGGGCGAAAGGCACAACTCGCCGGTCGTGAACAGGAAATAGGTCAGGAACAACCAGTACATACTGCTCTTACCCGTGGCACCGGCGCGGCTCGCCGCAAGCCACAGAACCAAAAAACCAAGCCCAAGCTGCAGTAATCCAAGCGAGAACTTGAACGGTGAAGACGGCTCAAGACCGCGACGATCCAACCAGACCCACAGCGTGGAAAACGAGATCCCCATCATCACGATCAGGACTGGGTTGATCACGTTGTTGATGAACGTGGCCTGCATTTCCCAGCCGAAGACCATCCGGTCCATCCGACCCTCAACGAAGCGCTGAATCGTGCTGCCCGCCAACTCGAAGAACCCCCAAAACAGCATCGAAAAGATGCACAGCACGATGGCCACGATCATCCGACCACCTTCTATTCGCGGGGCACGCCAAGCTTCATAAAGCAGGTAAACCAACACGGGTATGCCGATAACGGCAGAAAGATATTGAACCAGGTGCGGCTGCGATATCAGATAAGCCGCGACCGGAACGAACAAGAGCACTCCAACGACGATCGGAATCACATTGGGCACAATTAAGCGGCCGCGTCCCAGCAAACGCGCACCCACTGGAGGCAGTCCACGGCCAACGATCCACTTCTTCCCCCAGGCGAAGACGACCAGGGAGACAATCATGCCGGTGCCGGCGAGGAAATAACCGATATACCAGCCCCAGGCCTCGCCCGCGGCGCTGGCCAAGCTGGAGATCGCAGCTCCGATGTTGATGCCGATGTAAAAAATGGTGAACGCGCTGTCGCGACGCTGGTCGCCCTCGGGATACAACGTACCCACAATCGTCGAGATGTTCGGCTTGAAAAATCCGTTGCCACAGGCCAGAAGTGCCAGACCGGCGAAGAACATCGGGTACAAGTAACTCGCGGTGCTGCCGGAGCGCACAATAAGTGCCTGGGTCATAAGCGTGAACTGCGCCAGCGCCATCAAGAAGCCGCCGATGTAGATCGCCCGACGTTGCCCGAGTAGTCGGTCCGCGAGCATACCTCCCACGAAGGTCGCCGCGTATACAAAACCAAGGTAAGCCCCATACGTTTGGTCGGCCTGCCCGCCGGCTGCGGTGCCCAGACCCGCGAGTACGACCTTGGCCATGTAAAGCGTCAGGATGCCCCGCATGGCGTAGAAGCTGAAGCGTTCCCACATCTCAGTGGAGGAGAGGACGTATAGCCCGATGGGGTGGCCCCAAAGAGTTTTGGGTGGCAGTTCCGGTAAGGATGCGCCGGATGCTGAGGAAGACAAGGTAAAACCTCCTGTGGAATTGTTGTGGCTAAAGACTGGCCGCGCGCGGGTAGTTTCGCAAAAAGGACGCCCAAGGTCAAGGATGATGTGATGCATGGTGTTTGGGGCGGAATTTCGATAAGATTCCCGCCATGAAGTCACTCCCATCAAGCCCATTGAGCAACGGATGCTTTGAAAACGCGTCATTTGTGAGGCGAGCCAGGAAGCAATTACGCGAGGCGGATCCCGTACTGGGAGAAATTATCTCAGGGGTTGGTCCGTTCATACCCGGAACCGTGAAGGATACGTTTGACGCGCTTGTTCAATCCATTGTTCATCAACAGTTGTCGATGAAAGCGGCGCAGACGATTGTAGGACGGGTTCGGGGTTTGTGCCCGGCTCGGCGTCTGACGGCGCGAAATCTGTCGGGACTGTCCACGGTTCGACTTCGCGGGGCGGGATTATCTCGACAAAAAGTCTCATACCTTCGCGATGTCTCTCAACACGCCATGCAGGGATACCTTCGATCCGCCCGATTGAAAAAAATGAGCGACGAGCAGGTCGTTGAGCACTTGATTCAACTCCACGGTGTCGGGGTTTGGACCGCGGAAATGATTCTGATTTTCAATCTTCAACGGCCCGACGTCTGGCCGGTGGACGATCTGGGACTTCGTCAGGCGCTATTTCGCAATTACCAAATCTTACCCAAAACCAAACGCGACGAACTCATTCGCTTCGGCGAGAAATTCCGACCTTACCGCTCCGTCGCCACGTGGTATTTCTGGCGAAGCCTCGGCACCGGCATCATCCCGGGATTCAAGTGAAGGAGCGTCTCTGATGACACTTGGAGTACCCATCTCGTCCCCCCCTCAAGCCACCATCGTGAACCCCAACCAATTGATCGAACAGGACATGGATTGCATGTCTTGCGGGTACAACCTGCGCGGGTTGCGATTGGGCGGGCGGTGCCCCGAATGCGGTGCAGCCATCAGCCGATCGTCTTTCGGAAATCTGCTCAAATATTCCGATCCGGATTGGGTGGACCAGCTCCGCCTTGGTGTCCTGCTTATGCTCTGGAATATACTCGTCGGCTTCGTCATCGGACTGGCATCGGGGCTCCTGCGATCTTTGGGCTTCTCTGCAGGCTGGTCCGTCACATTGTCGTTGATTCCTTCGGGTTTGACCCTATGGTCGATGTTATTGATCACCGCGCAGGAACCTCGAATCTCACTGCACGAAGATACGGTCAGCCTGCGAAAGTTCATTCGACTGGGAGCATTGCTCAATGTTGTTGGAGCAACAATCATCCAAGTCGCGCAAACTACCCTTGTTCCGATATGGTTGATCATCCTTGCCCTGGTGCTGATGTTGGTGGGCATCGGTTTGTATTTTGGTTTTTTTGTTTATCTGCGACGATTCGCGATGCGCATCCCGGATCACAGTTTGGCGAAATCGACTGGAATCGTCATGTGGGGGGTATGTGTTTCGTATCTGCTTCTGAGCGTTGCCGGAGCTATCGGAATCACTGCGGCAGTTACAAGCGGTCGGTTAACACGAGTGGGAACTTCATTCGGCAGCGTCGGATCGGTCCCGCCTTCTTCCGGCACGGCGATGGGCGGAGGAACCATCGCAGGCATGACCATTTTCGGCTGTTTGGGCGGAATACCAATAATTGTCTTTGGCATCTGGTGGCTGATTCTGCTGTTTCGGTACCACCGTGTCTTCAAACAGGCGGCGGCTGAAGCCCGTCAATTCAGCGCGGCACAACCAGATGGTGCAGCGGGTGGAGGCGATGTTGAAGTCGAAGCAGGAATTGTCGAAGGCGAAGACGGACAAGGACAAGGCGTACTATGAGAGCAAGTGCGTCGCGCTGGACCGCCAGATTGACCGGCTGGTGTATGAGCTTTATGGTTTGACCGAGGACGAAATCAAGATCGTGGAAGAGGGGACACAATGACGGAATCGCAGGTCATTCGCCATTACTTCGTGGATGAAGCGGGTGATTTGACCCTCTTTAACAAACGCGGATCTTCGATTGTAGGCCAGGAAGGAGTCTCGCGCGTGTTCATGGTCGGGGTGGCCTATTTGCCTCATCCCGAAGAGGCAAACAAACTACTCACCGATCTTCGCACCCACTTGATGAAAGATCCTTACTTCAAAGATGTTCCATCCATGCGACCTGATGCACAAAAAACGGCCTTGCTATTCCATGCCAAGAATGATCTGCCCGAAGTCCGTCGAGAAATGTTCACGCTATTGCCAAAGCTGAACGCCGAGGTCCAGATTGCAGTCCGCCGAAAAGAAGAATTGGTATCTGCGGCCCGTATTTCTCAAACACAATTTGGCAAGAAACTATCCGTCAGCGTGATCTACGATGACCTGGTTAAGAGATTGTTCAAGAACCTTCTACATCAGGCGGATTGCAATCGAATTGTCTTCGCCAAACACTCCAAATGGGGAAGACGAGAAGCTTTGGCGAATGCTATTGCCAAAGCAAAACATAATTTCGAACGGAAATGGAACATTTCCTCGAACCGTCCTACTGATCTACTCTCCGGAACACCGGAAGAATATGCCGGATTGCAGGTCATTGATTATTACCTCTGGGCTCTACAGCGACTCTATGAACGAAAAGAAGACCGCTTTTACGAATTGCTCGCTGCTGATTATAAACTGGTGATGGATTTGGACGACACCACAAACAAAAAGTACGGAGAGTGGTACAGCAAACAAAACCCCTTGGTCCTGAAAAAACTAAAGCCCCCAGCAAGCTAGATTCAGGTGGATAGACCCCTGAATACACGGCATGGAGCCGACGTTCAC
>CAIVHJ010000183.1 GCA_903905665.1 uncultured Phycisphaerales bacterium | reverse complement strand
GCGGGATATCCGGTCGAAATCATATAAGGGGGGACGTCGGTCGTAACGCGAGAAAGCCCTCCGAGCATGGCGTACCGACCCACCGTGACGAAGTGATGAATTGCCGAGGCGCCGCCCATCGTAACACAATCTTCGACGTGGACGTGACCGGCGATCTGGACGTTGTTCGAGATGACGACGTTGTGGCCCATTTGGGTATCGTGGGCCAGGTGGACGCCGACGAGAATCCGATTGTGATTCCCGATTCGGGTGGTGCCGCCGCCCAGTTGCGTCCCGGCGTGAATCGTAACGTTTTCGCGAAAGTGATTATCTTCGCCGATGACAGTATGGGTGAGTTCTCCGCGATACTTGATGTCCTGAGGTATTTCACCGATGACGCATCCTGCGAAAAAGACGCATCCAGCCCCAATTCGGGTGTGTCCCGTCAGCGTGACGTGATGGCGCACTTCGCAATTGTCGCCGAGATGAACATGCGGGCCGATGTAACACAACGGTCCGACCCGGACGTTGGAACCGAGTTCGGCGCCTTTTTCAACTACGGAACTGGGATGAATCATGAGTTCAGTATCTTTCCGAAAAATCGGCGATCAAAGCGTCATCCGCTCGAGAAACCTCCATGCCTCGGGATCAGGGTTCGGCGTCGGCCATCATGAACTTAATGATGGCTTCTGCGGCGGGTTCGCCTCCGACTGTCGCTCGGCAGCGAACGTGGCCCGTCCGCAATTTGACGCGCAGCGCCTCTACTTCGATGATCAGTTGGTCACCAGGAACGACCGGTCTGCGAAACTTCACTTTGTCCAAACTGATCAAAACCGCCACTTTGCCCTTAAGGTCCAATTCCTGCGAAAGCAAAATGCCGCCCATCTGCGCCATGGCATCCAGAATCAGCACGCCGGGCATAATGGGTTGACCCGGATAATGACCCTGGAAAAACGACTCATTGAAGGTAACGTTTTTGACCCCGACCGCTCGTTTGGATCCTTCAATTTCCAGCACGCGATCCACCAGCAAAAACGGATAGCGGTGCGGGAGTATTCTTTGAATCTGACGAATGTCAAGGTTTGGCCGAGTCGATAACCGGTCCTGAAGCTTAAGTTTCCTGCGAAGACCGACGAAACGCCGCACGAGTTCATGATTCAAAGCGTGACCGGATTTGCGAGCATAAATTCGACCGGCGATCATCTGACCGAGAAGACGCAAGTCCCCGATCAGATCGAGAATTTTATGCCGGACGCATTCCTCAGGAAACCGCAGCTCGTTTTCAATGGGTCCATTCTTTCCATAGACCACGATGTCGTTGTAAGTCAGGTGTGTTCCGAGTCCCTGCGATCGCAGGTACATCGCCTCTTGTTCCAGAACGAACGTTCGGGACGAGGCAATTTCCCTGGTGAATGTTTCCGGAGACAGTCGGACCACGTACGATTGATATCCGATGGGAGAATCGGGGCCATAATCGAGGACATAGTGGATTTCAAGCGTTTCTCCGCCGCCAGGAAGAGGGGGCAGAGCGATCAACTCGGCGTCGTTGTCGTGAACGCGGATCATCTCTCCAATGACGTAGAGTTCGCGCTGGGCGTCCTGTGTGTCAATTCCGGCCTTTTGGATCAGGTCGATGAAATTCCTGCTGCTGCCGTCCAGGCTGGGAACTTCGTGGCCGGTGAGTTCGATAATGAGGTTGTCGATCTCCATTCCGGTACAGGCAGCCAGGCAGTGTTCGACCGTTTCGATCGCGTAAGTTCCGTTTCTCAGCGAAGTGCGACGTGCGCGTTTGGTGACGTTATCGACAGTGGCGGAAATACGAACCGGTTCGTTGTGACCGAGCAAATCAAATACGATGCCGCTGTGGGGTGGGGCGGGTTTGAAGCGCAGCACCACCGATTCACCCGTGAACAAACCACGGCCCTCGGTTTCAACCGGATTTTGGATGGTTCTTTGCTTCAAGGTGCTGCACTCGCTTTTCGAGTTCACGGAACTTCTGGACCATTTTTGCGGCCCGCCGAACGGCGACTTGTTCCTGGAAATAGTCCGCCTTGGGCTGGGCTGGAACTCCCAGCAGGATTTCACCGGCTTCAATACTCGATGCCACACAACTGCATGCCGCAACCTGAACACCGTCACCAATGGTGACGTGATCCCGAATACCCACCTTGCCCGCCAACATCACGTGATGTCCCAGCGTGGTGCTTCCGGCGATTCCGACTTGTGCGACGAGGCAGCAATCCGGTCCGACCTGAACGTTGTGTGCGATTTGGACCTGGTTGTCGATTTTCGTTCCTCGCCCGATGACCGTTTCGCCGCATTTGGCGCGATCGATGCAGGAATTGGCGCCGATTTCCACGTCGTCTTCGATGCGCACCGATCCGATCTGGGGAATCTTCTTGAATTTTCCATCGACCATGTTGTATCCGAAACCATCGGCGCCGATGGTGCTGTTGGGATGAATGATGACGCGGTTTCCCAATTGGCATCGTTCCCGGATGACTACGTTGGGCCAGATCACACAATCGCTTCCGATGGCGGCGTCTTCACCAATAAACACGCCTGCCTGAATGATCGTTCGATCACCGATGTGGACATTTTTCTGAATGACCGCGCGGGGGCCGATGGCTGCACCAGTACCCAGATGGACATCTCCTGCGAGGATGGCGGTAGGGTCGATTCCGGGTGGAGGGTAGGGGGGCGGCGGCTGAATTCGTTCGAGCACCATCGCCAGAGCCAGTTCGGGATTGGAGCAGACCACGCTCGAGATGTGATCGCAACTGACGTTGGGCGGGAGAATCACCGCACCGGCTTTGCAGTCGCTTAATTGACGGGCATACTTCTCATCCATGACCCAGGTAAGGTCATGACGCTGGGCCTGAGAAATCGTGGCCACCGACTGGATGGGAAAATCAGCGTCTCCTCGGCATTGCCCATCCACCAGTCGTGCCAGTTCTCCAAGTGTGAATCTTTGGCTTTGTTTCATAGTTCGATCAGTCCTGTGTCTCGGATGTTACCTTGCGTGACGGCACGGGATCAAAAAAGCACCCATCGCCGGACCCGCACAAGGTACCCCGATCGTTTCTCCGCCCGTTGCGAACCGAAGAACGGAACGGGTAGATAACAGACCCACACTATTTTCCCGTTTGGAAGGCTATTTCGCAAGTTTGATCATCGCGGCGCCGCCGTCGCGGAGATAGAGGTTGTCCACACGCTGGAGCACCTCGGTCGTCAGATCGATGCGGGGACTGGCATAGATGACCTTTTTCTGAAGCATCTGGACCATCAGGGCATCCGAAGCCGGCACGTCGAAATTGATCGGAACATCGGCAATCACGATGTCAAGACCGTGAGACAAAGCCAGTTCCGAACACGCCTGCGTGACGCGCTTGTAAACTTCCTCAAACCATTTTTTGTGCTCTGATTGAAGCAGTCGTCGATTCTTGTTGGCCCACTGTTCGACTTCTAGTTTGAGATCCTCAAGTTGGTTTTGGCGGTCGTGGTAATCGGCGCTCTCTTTGGCGAAGGCTCCGGAATCCAGTTCCGCCTGGAGCGATTTCGCTTTTTCTGTTTTCTTGTTCATTTCATCAGAAATGTCGAGCTCCATTTGTTTGAAAATCCGTTCGAG
>CAIVHJ010000182.1 GCA_903905665.1 uncultured Phycisphaerales bacterium | reverse complement strand
TTTTAATGGAGGATCATCTCATGGAACGAATGCAACGGTTGGGACGGATCGTGGCCATCGGAGTATTGATGACGGGCGGCGGTGTGTTCGCGGCGTGGGCGGGTGAACCGGAAAAGCCCGTGACGGGTCAGGTCAAGTTGGACGGGTCGAGCACGGTGGCGCCAATCACCATGGCCGCTGCCGAACTGTTTCAGTCCCAGCAGCCGAAGGTTCAGGTGACGGTGGGCATCTCCGGAACGGGCGGCGGCTTCAAGAAGTTTCTGGAAGAAAAATCCAATCTGCGGACGGACATCAGCGACGCCTCGCGGCCGATCAAGGAAAGCGAAATGACCCGCGCCAAGGAACTGGGCGTGGAGTTCATCGAGGTGCCGATCGGACTGGACGGCATCGCCATCATGGTGAATCCCAAAAACACGTTCGTCGATTCTCTGACGGTGGAAGAACTGAAGAAAATCTGGCAGCCCGACAGTACGATCAACAATTGGAAAGACGTTCGGCATGGATTTCCGGATCAGCCGTTGCGGTTGTACGGTCCGGGAACGGATAACGGCACGTTCGATTATTTTACCGAAGCGATTGTCGGAAAAGAAAAAGCCTCGCGGAGCGATTATACCGCCAGTGCGACACCGACCGTGCTGGTTCAGGGAATCGCCGGCGACGAAGGCGCTTTGGGATATTTCGGTTTTTCGTATTACGAGAACAATCGGGACAAACTCAAATTGGTGGCGGTGGATAACGGAAACGGAAAAGCCGTGACGCCGGACCTGGAAAAAATCAAATCCGGTGAATACAAGCCGTTGTCGCGGCCGTTGTTTTTGTACGTGAACAAGCAATCCTTCCAACGGCCCGAAGTGAGGGCCTTCTTGAAATATTTTTTCGAGAATGCCCGAAGCATCGTTGAAAATCCCCGTGTGGGATACGTGGCGATCTCGGACGATCTCTATCGCATGAGTTGGCAGCGGCTGGAAAGCGGCACAACCGGTTCGGCGATGTCCGAGGCCAAGGGCGCTACCGATCTAAAGGACATTTTCGGAAAACACTGATGGGAACCTCTCCACGCACAATGGGACGGCGATGGTTGCGCCGCGGCACCGAGGGAGGCATTCGTCTGGGACTGTTTCTCTGTGCTTTGGTTTCCGTCGCAACGACTGCAGGAATTATCTGGGTCCTGGTTTTCGAATCGTATCATTTTTTTCAGCACGTTTCCGTTTGGGAATATCTGGGAAGCACTCGCTGGACGCCACTATTGGGAACCCGACGAAATTTCGGCGTATGGCCGCTGGTGTGCGGGACATTCTGGGTGGCGGGCGGAGCGCTGATGATCTCGTTGCCGATCGGTCTTGCGACTGCGATTTTTATGAGTGAATACGCCTCGGATTGGCTTCGGGGAGTGCTCAAGCCGATTCTGGAAATCCTGGCGGGAATTCCGACGGTCGTATACGGGTTTTTCGCATTGACCTTCGTCACGCCGTACGTGCTCAAGCCCTTGTTGCCGGGAACCGAGGTCTTCAATGCACTCAGCGCCGCCATCGTGGTCGGCATCATGATCATTCCGACGATCGCCTCTATTTGCGACGACGCTTTTCGGGCGGTCCCGCGCAGTTTGCGAGAAGCGGGTTATGCGTTGTCGGCGACCCCGTTGGAGGTCTCCACGCGTATTGTGCTGCCGGCGGCGACGTCGGGAGTGGTGGCGGCCGTGTTGCTCGCTTTTGCCCGCGCGATCGGTGAAACCATGGCGGTGGCGATCGCAGCCGGAATGACACCGAAAATGTCGTTCAATCCGCTTCAAAGCATGCAAACGATGACCGGCTACATCGTGCAGGTAAGTTTGGGCGACACTCCGGCGGGCACGCTCGAATATCAGACGATTTTTGTCGTTGGGATGACTTTGTTTCTGATCACGCTGGCCATCAACCTGATCGCCGGGAGAGTGACCCGACGTTATCGAGAGATTTACGAATGAGCATCGAAACTCCGATTTTGTTTGCCCCTCGACTGGGTCGGCGTCGCCGGACCGGACGGATTTTTCTGTCGGCTTGTATTGCTTTGACTCTGGTTGCGGTCGGGGTTTTGGCGGTGTTGCTGGCGCGAATACTTGTTGAAGGCGGAACATGGGTGAGTTGGAAGTTCTTGCGCAACTTTCCATCGGTCCTGTTTCCCTCTGAGGCGGGAATCAAAAGTGCGATCTACGGGACGCTGTGGTTGGCGGGTTTGACGACGCTGTTTTCGGTTCCCGTGGGGGTAGCGGCAGGAATATATCTGGTGGAATACGCCCGTCCGAACCGAATGACGCGATTCATACTGTTGAACATTGCGAATTTGGCCGGAGTGCCCTCCATCGTATATGGAATTCTTGGGTTGGCGGTCTTTGTCCGATGGTTGAGCTTCGACCGCAGCATTCTTTCCGGTTCGCTCACGATGGGCCTGCTCGTTTTGCCGGTGATCATCATGGTCACGCGGGAATCGCTGATTGCCGTGCCGAATTCCATTCGAGAAGCCGCTTATGCGCTGGGAGCAACCCGTTGGCAGATGGTTTGGCACCACGTCCTGCCGGAAGCTTCACCCGGAATTTTGACGGGAGTTATTTTGTCGCTGTCCCGCGCGATCGGTGAAGCCGCTCCGTTGATCATGATCGGAGCCAACACCTACATCGCCTTCGTCCCGAATGGTTGGCGTTCGGCTTTTACGGCGATGCCGATACAAATTTTCAACTGGACGGAGCAGCCCCAAATCGAATTTCATCATCTGGCAGCGGCGGGGATCATCGTTTTGCTGGGAATTTTACTCCCGATGAATGCACTGGCGGTTGGAGTTCGCGCATGGCGGCAACGCAGGAAAACATGGTAAGTGCCGATGAACCGATGTCACGGTCCGTTGCGGAACGACCCGGTGGATCGGTTGGAGTTTCGTTTTCCATCCGTCCTCGTGCGCGCACGCACACCCCCCTCACTCCCGTCATCATTCAATGCCGTAATCTGACGATTCGTTATGGCTCGTTTGCTGCCGTTCGAGACGTAACGCTGGACATCCGCGAACGGGAAGTCACTGCCCTCATCGGGCCATCCGGTTGCGGAAAAAGCACCCTGCTTCGCGCCGTCAATCGAATGAATGATCTGATTCCGTCCGCCCGGGCCGAAGGGCAATTGCTTTATCGGGAACAGGATATCTATTCCCCGCAATGCGACCCGGTCGAAATCCGAATGCGGATCGGCATGGTGTTTCAGAAACCCAATCCGTTTCCCAAATCGATCTACAACAACATCGCCTGGGGCGCGAGAATCAACGGTTATCGGGAAAACATGAAAACGCTGGTCGAGCAATCACTTCGTCAGGCGGCGTTGTGGGATGAGGTAAAGGACAAATTGCACAGTCCGGCGCTGGAACTTTCGGGAGGTCAGCAACAGCGGCTCTGCATCGCGCGGGCCGTCGCTCTGCAGCCCGACGTGTTGCTCATGGACGAACCCTGCTCGGCGCTCGATCCGATCGCCACCGCCCGAATCGAAGAGTTGATCGACGACCTGAAGAAAAAATATACCGTGATTCTGGTGACGCATAACATGCAACAGGCCGCTCGGGTTTCGGATCGAACGGCACTGTTGTACATGGGTGAATTGGTCGAATATGACGATACCGCCGTTTTGTTCACCAACCCCCAAAATCCGCGAACCCAGGATTACATCACCGGTCGATTCGGTTAAACTTTCCGACGGTCGGGCGAGAATAGTAGATCGACGGTGAAGAATTGGGGACAGCAAAGGGCATTCCGCATGACGGCTCATTTTGTGAATTTACTGGATGACGTTCGTCGTCGCTCTTTGGCGATGGCTCGACTGGCTCAGGATATGCTCGAGGAGGCTTGCCAGGCGCTGCTTCATTCCGACAAAACTCTCGCTCAGCGGGTGGTGGATCGGGATGGGGAAGTGGATCAGGCTGAAGTCGAAGTCGAGTCCGAAGTCATTCGCTTGATGGCCCTGCATCAACCCATGGGGTCCGACCTGCGCCTGCTGTGCACCGTGCTGAAAGTCAACAACGATCTGGAGCGAATCGCCGATTGTGCCGTCAACATCGCCCAGCGCGCCATGCATCTGGTCGGCACCGGCGCCGTGCAGGACTACCCAGAGTTACTCGCCATGATGACGGACACCCGCCGAATGCTGAACCATGCCGTCGAAGCCTTCGCCCGGCAGGATTTGACGACGGCTCAGGCCACGCCGAAAGAAGATCAACCCATCGATGATCGGTATGTCACCATCATTCGCAACGTGATCGAGCAGGTCGGCCGCCATCCGGAGCAGGCCGCCGCCGGTCTCGACGTACTCTCCGTCGCTAAAAACCTCGAACGACTCGCCGATCATGCCTCCAACATCGCCGAAAACGTCATCTTCCTCGTCACCGGCGAAATCATCCGACACCAAAACGATCTTCCCCAGGACTGAACAAGATTTCTCGTCAAGGAGGTGAGGGTGATGCATAACTATCCATGGCTGATATTGTTACACCTTGATGTGTGTTTTGGGAACATGGAGGTGAACAATGGACAGCCATGGATGGCGAAGAGTGTATCATTTGATACGAG
>CAIVHJ010000181.1 GCA_903905665.1 uncultured Phycisphaerales bacterium | reverse complement strand
CGTCAATCTCGATCCGCCCAACCCGGCGATAGTTTCTGGCGCAAAACCCTCCGCTTCCTCCTCCGGTCTCACCATTCGTGACTCCTCTGCGCCGCAAACATTAAAAAGCACAAATTTCCGAAATTTCCCTTGACTGGACGTTGTTTGTGGGGAATACTTCCAGTAAGAGCGATGGCGGGTAACCCCGATCGACGGATGCTCAGGCATTATTTGAGAGATTTATACCGAAATGATACCGTAATGTAAGGTTCTTCTGGGATGGGTATCGAATATCTGGTTGTTCCATCCCGCTGATTCATGCAAGCTCGTTCATCTTCCGTCCCGCCGGTTTTGCCTCCAAACGCTCTCTGGAAAATTCGTCTGAATCTTGGACTGCGCACATACGCAGGAACCCCGCGTGGGGAGTTCTACGGTCCGCGTGTGTCCAGCCGCACGATTTTTGACGATTTTTGCCGGAGATTTCGCTGTCCAATGGGAATATATCCATAAAGCGGGGTGGGTCGATAAAAATTTTTGCAAGATTCTTTAAGATTTCGTTGACGCACCCCTAATATAGACAGTTGACGAATCCTTAATATGAACCAATGGAGATGGCCTGCGGCGCGGTCCGTTATAGACCGTTCCGAAGCGTTTGCTTCTCGGCCGAAGTAAGCGACGGTTGTTTGTTGAGTGCCTCAAACAGAGACGCGACCGTTAGGGAGCGTGTTGCAGGAATGCGGAATTCTGAACGATGAATGATCGGACCCACGATTGCATCCATCAGAGCCCCCTGCGCCGGCAGGGGGTTAACCTGATGAAGGCGTAGGGTCACGGCGTGTCGTTCCCGAACCGCGCCCAAGGTTGTAGGGGCACGGCATGCCGTGCCCGAACAGTCCTTCTTTTGAGGCGTTTGTCAGATTGTGGAAAACGTGAATCGCCGATGCGATCCGCGCTTTTCCGGCGAAATCGGTCTGTACGTTGCAGGCCGATCCAGGACATTTTTTAACACATTGGAGAGGTGGAACATGAAAATTAAAACTGTATTCAGTGTAATGGTGGTCTGTGCCTGCTGCGGATTGGCATTCGCCAAACCGCTACCGATTTCGACCCCGGTCGTGACGGCGCAACCGGTAGCGGATTTGTCCGAACCGCGACCATTAGAGAGCGGTGACTTGACATCAGAGACGCGACCGTCAGGAAGCGTGTCATCCGGGAGTGTGCCAATAACACCCCTCCCTGAAAGGGAGGGGCCGGGGGAGGGTCTTATCTCGTCTGACGTTCTTCAGGACTCTTCCGATTTGCAACCGTCAAAAACCGTGTCGTCCAAACCGGTTGTCGATCTCCTGCCTGAAGTGCAACAGGCGATTGATGATATTCGAGCGCAGTCTCGCGGCAACGTCCTGCAGGTCGAATGCAACGGCGCCTTCGGCTACAGCACGATCCAAAGCGCTATCGATGCCACCGTGAATGGTGACACCGTGGTGGTCCTGCCGCGTAACTTCGCCGGCATCGATTGCACCGGCGACGCCTACGTCGAGCAAGTCAGGGTTGATAATAAACTCATCACCGTCCAGAGTTTAATTCCTTCCAACCCCGACTACGTGAGTCACACGATCATCGCAGGAACGGGTCCCTACGGCCCT
>CAIVHJ010000180.1 GCA_903905665.1 uncultured Phycisphaerales bacterium | reverse complement strand
CGGGGATGCTTCAGAAGAAATCGGTGGCTCGGCAACAACCACTCCCGCTTCGATGGAGGGTCCGGCGACGGATTCGTCCGCCTTTTTGCGACGGGAGGATTTCTTGACGCGAACTCTCTCCAGATCGACTTTTTCAGTTGATTCGGATGCGGTAACCGTCCCGCTCTCAGAAAACCACTCGCGAATGGTCGCTTCCAGACCCGCGGAGAGCGTGGACATGTGGTTTTTCAACTCGATGCCTTCAGCACCGCACTTGTCGAGAATGGCCTTGCTGTTAACGTTCAGTTCTTTGGCCAACTGAAATACACGCATCTTCTCGCTCAAACCATACTCCCTTCATAACGGGCATCACCATGGACGTTCAGAGATTCCTTCGTCAAGGATATCTGCGTCAGTCACTCATCCTCCATGGGGGCCTTCTCGGAAGGAACCTCTACCGCCGGTGCAGCAACGCTTTCCGTTTCGGCTGCTGGTACTTCTGCCGAGATTTCAACCGGAACTTCATACGTCGATTCCGGTTCGGGCACGTTGGCGGCCTCGGCAGCGGCCAGCAGTTTGGCAGCCTCTTTATCCGCGATGACTTTCTTCGCCGCCTCGGACGCCGAATGGACGAGGTTTTGCGCCAACGGTTCAGTCAAACCAAGTTCCGTCATCATCGGCCCCATGCCGACCTCTTCGACATCGGAGACCGAAATCAGGCCCAAAGTAACGATTTTTTCAACCAGAACGTCATCCACGCCTTCAACGCTCCGAAGCGTTTTTTCAAGCAAATCCAATCCCTTGTTGTATTCCACCGGTGTCAGAATGTCGATGTCCCAGCCCGTCAGGCGCGCCGCCAAACGAACGTTTTGTCCTCGTTTCCCGATCGCCAGACTCAATTGATCGTCCGCCACCACGACCGTCGCGCGACCCAGTTCAAAGCACAGGGCAATTTCCTGAACTTCCGCCGGTTTCAGTGCGTTGGCGATCAGGATTTGGGATGATTCGTTCCAACGCACGATGTCGATTTTTTCACCGCCCAGTTCGTCCACGATATTCCGAATGCGGCTGCCGCGAACCCCCACACAGGCACCGACCGCATCTACCTTGGTGTCAATGGACGAAACCGCCACCTTGGTCCGGTAGCCCGCCTCTCGCGCCAAGGCTTTGATCTCGATAACTTTTTCAGCAACCTCGGGCACTTCCAGTTCAAACAACCGTCGGATGAAGTCAGGGTGACTTCGCGTTAAAACAATTTTGACCTGGCTGGGAGCCTCGCGAACGTCCAGAATCATCGCTCGGATTCGCTCGCCGGGGTGATGCGAAGTTTCACCGGGAATTTGCTCGCTGCGAGGCAAAAAGCCCTCGGTTCGTCCCAGCGTGACGATCAGCGTTCCGCCTTCGTATCGAACGACGCTTCCGGTGACGATCGTGCCGACTCGCTCGGAAAATTCCTCGTAAATGCTTCCCCGTTCCGCCTCACGAATCTTCTGGATCATGACTTGTTTGGCGGTCTGGGCGGCGATCCGCCCGAGTTCCTTGACGTCAATCGACTGACCATTGTGCGAAGCCTGGATATCCCCGGAGGTCCGATCAATCGTGACGGCACAATCTTCCGTAGGACCGAACGCTTTGTTGACCGCCGTGACCATCGCCACTTCGAGATCAACAAAGACATTGTCTTTCTCGATGTTTTTGTCCCGGCTGATCGAATCGACCAATCGCAATAACTCGGTATTCATGCCTCTGACCCTAAAAACGAAAAAGTGGGTGTGCCGCGACCCACTTCTAATCCGCCATCAATCCACAACATGGTCGGCGCCTTATCACATACCCGACCTCCTGTCCGGAACATGATCTGGGCCATATCGGGTCGCCGTCCCGTACGTTGGAAACCGTTCGGGACGCATCAAACTCTATCCTCAGTCAAACCAGCCATTTCTGAACGTACCTCACATGTTGCGACCACGTTACCGTACGCAGAACTCCGACGCTTCCCTGGGCCAACCACCGCAAAATCGAGGAGGCCGCAACGATTCCAAACCATTATTATAAATACATAACTCGAACTGTCAATGGATTTTAGCACGCGATTAGACTTGTCGCTGGGGGTAAAAATGGATATGGTGCGAACAATTTGAGCGATCACAATAGGATCGTATTACAGTTATGTAAAGCGAATAACATCAGGAATAACATTCAGATAATACGCAATAGGCTCAGAACATGAGTATCTGGAACCACATTACGATCGTTTTCCACAGCAACTGGGCGCTGATCTCGATCGGCTCCACGATGATACTGTGTCTTTTGATCCCCTGGTTGATCCTCAAGAAATACATCCACATCGCCCTGAATATCGTCAGGGATTCCGTTCCACCGATGCTGCTTGGGCCGAGGGATTATGCCCGCCTGGAAGGTGAACTGGTAGATTTTCGGGCTTTTGACGGTCTGCGACTGCGGGGGATGTTTTTGTATGGACGAGCGGAACGGCGACCTCGCGGAATGGTGATTTTCGCCCACGAATTAGAGAGTGATTTGTATAGTTGTGCCCGTTATGGTCAGGGACTGTTGGACGCTGGATATGATCTCTTCAGTTTTGATTTTCGTAACCATGGGCAATCGACGGCCGAACGGGGCTACCAGCCGCTCCAGTGGTGCACGGATCGTGAACTTAACGATCTTTTGGGTGCGATTGCATTTGTGG
>CAIVHJ010000179.1 GCA_903905665.1 uncultured Phycisphaerales bacterium | reverse complement strand
TCCCCCGGAAATCAAGGCCATCATCGTAGATGGGGCGTTCAGCACGGACAGGATTGTCGAGCATTATATGCGTCACTGGGCGGGGATATTCGCCAAAGTTCGTTTTGTTTATGAGAATCATCCGCCGATGTTCTGGCAATTTCTGCGATGGCTTATCTTTCGTGAATGCAAGCACAAATACGGGATTCGGTTTCCATCGGTTCGCAAGGCGCTGCTCCAGATGAAACCCCGTCCGATTATGTTTGTCCACGGGGAGAAAGACAGCTACATTCCGGTGGAGCAGACGCGGATGTTGTATGCCGAGGCGGCTCATCCCAAATTCCTCTGGATTGTGCCCAACGCCAAACACAACCAGTGCGCCGTCGTCGCGCCGCAGGAGTACGCTCGCCGCACGGTGGCGTTTTTCGACAAATTCCTGAGCCGGTTTTCGTTGTCGGAATCGTCGGTTCCGGCGCCGACTTCCGCACACCAGAACCGCGTCTCCGTCTCCTCTCGTTATCAAACCGACGATCAGACGATATAATTGGGGGAATCGACGTGGATCGATGGATACCCACGTGCGCTGTTGCCGATGACGAGATGACTGAATGTGGAGGTATCCGCTGAGGATCGTTTAAGAGTTTTTCCGATAGAGGATGTGATTTTTTTCATGCCGCAAGACCTTCAAACATGGCGAAACATGGGCATCATTGCCCACATTGACGCCGGTAAGACCACCACGACCGAGCGGGTGTTGTACTACACAGGGAAAACCTACAAAGTTGGGGACGTGGATGACGGGAACACCACGACAGATTTCGACGAGGAAGAACAGAAACGCGGAATCACCATCTACAGCGCCGCGGTCAGTTGTCCGTGGAAGGGACACACGATCAATCTGATCGACACGCCGGGTCACGTGGATTTCACGGCGGAGGTCGAACGATCGCTCCGCGTGCTTGACGGCGCCGTCGTCGTCTTTGACGCCAAAGAAGGCGTCGAGGCTCAGTCCGAAACGGTTTGGCGACAGTGCACCAAGTACTCCGTTCCGAGAATGTGCTTCATCAACAAAATGGACAAGGTGGGCGCCGATTTCGAACGCTCGTTCGAATCAATCCAGAAGCGATTGGTCGCCCATCCCGTCGCGCTGCATATTCCCATCGGTTACGCCGACACGTTCGAGGGATTGATCGATCTGGTCGTCATGAAGGCCTATGTGTATGCGTCGGGAGAGCGGGATACGAAGATCACCGAGATCGACATTCCGGATTCCGCACTGGCGCGAGCGGAGAAATGGCGGCACCGACTGATCGAAGAGGTCGTCGGTTCGTGCGACGTTCTCACGGATAAATACCTCAGCGATCAGCCGATCTCTGAAGAAGAACTCAAAGCCGCTATCCGCCAAGCCACGATCAGCAATCGTATGAATCCGGTGTTGTGCGGTTCGTCGCTGAAGTTCATCGGGGTTCGCAAAATGCTCGATGCGATCTGCGATTACCTGCCCAGTCCGCTGGATGTGCCGCCGGTGGAAGGGCATGACCCGAACCATCCGCAGGAGAAGCTGGTTCGTCATCCTCGCGCGGATGAGCCGTTTGCGGGACTGGTCTTCAAAATCGTGGCGGAGAAACCCCTCGATTTGTATTTCATCCGAATCTATTCGGGAATCCTTCGTTCCGGAACGCGGATTTATAACCCAACGACTGAGAACAAAGAGAACGTCACTCGGTTGTATCGGATATTTGCCAAGCGGCGAGAACAACTCGACGAAGCCGGTGCCGGTGATATTGTGGCGGTCGCGGGTCTCAAGGAATCGCTGACGGGGCATACGCTCTGCGATTTCAAACATCCGGTCGTGTTCGAAACGATCGGTTTTCCCGAAACGGTGATCAGCCTGGCGATCGAGCCGAAATCCACCTCCGACCGCGATCGACTGGGTATGGCGTTGTCCCAGTTGATGAAGCAGGATCCCACCTTCATCGCCTCGACGGACCCGGAGACGGCGCAATCCATCATTCGCGGGATGGGCGAACTCCATCTGGAAATTTTGTTGAACAAGCTTCAGAAGGACCTGAGGGTTGAAGTCAGCGTCGGCACACCGCGCGTGGCCTATCGCGAAACGATCTCGCAAAAAGCGGATGCAGAAGGTCGATTTATCAAGCAGTCGGGTGGGCGGGGCCACTATGCGGTGGTGGAGATCGAAATCGAACCGATTCAACCTTTGGCCGGCGAGGAGCATATTCAGTTTGAGTCGAAAATTTACGGTGGGTCCGTGCCGCGTGAATACTGGCGTGCCGTGGAAAAAGGACTTCGAGAGGCGACCCAGTATGGGGTGTTGTCGGGGAATCCGGTGACGAATATTCGGATGATGTTGCTGGATGGGAAATATCACGAGGTGGATAGTTCGGAGTTGGCGTTTGAGACGGCGGCCCGGATAGCGTTTTCCGAAGCAATGAAAAGAGCCAAACCCGTTCTGATGGAACCGATTATGAAGATCGAAGTCTCCACTCCGGAAGAGTTTTTTGGGGCGATTACCGGTGATCTCAACAGTCGCCGGTCGGTCATTACGGGTTCTGATGTTCGTGGAAATTATCGCGTCATATTTGCGCAAGTTCCTTTGTCCAATATGTTTGGGTACGCGACCGACATTCGAAGCCTCTCACAGGGGCGAGCCAATTGGGCCATGGAACCAAGCCATTATGCAGTCGTGCCAAACAGTGTGGCGGTAAAAATTCTTGAGAGTTTGGGTTGATTATCCCACCGGTTCGAATTTTGTCATCCGAATCCATTCCGGCTTCTTGACTTATCGTTTTTTGGGTGTACACTGAGTGATCCTTAATTGATGCTCCGTAGAGCATTCTTGTGGATGAAAGTGTGTGTCGATGACAGGCGGAAGTATTCGAATTCGGATGGAAGCGTATGATCACCGTGCACTGGATGCGTCGGCACGGGATATTGTGGATAACGCCAAGCGCACCAATGCCAAGGTGCTTGGCCCTGTTCCATTGCCCACCCGAATCGAGCGATATACGGTTCTTCGCGGTCCGCACATCGACAAGAAATCCAGAGAGCAATTTGAGATGCGAACACATAAGCGGCTGATCGAGATTCGTGAGCCCACCGCACGGACGATCGAGGCGTTAAATCGGCTGGTTGTTCCTGCCGGTGTGTTTGTGAAGATCAAAACCTAAACGGACTTAGCGGCGAGTCGCGGTGATCCCCATCGCGGCGAAAGCCTCGTTCCGTTCCTGAAGCGACAATCCAGTTAATGACACGGGTCAGTCCGTGGAAGCGCAATGACACCTGTCCGTAAGTTGACAGAGAAAGCGTGTTGCGATGATACCGGCTCTGCTTGGAAAAAAGATCGGAATGACAAGGATCTTCGACGAAAACGGAGATGCGATTCCCGTGACCGTCGTTCAGGCAGGTCCGTGCACCGTGATGCAGGTTCGCAATAAAGAGCGGGATGGTTACGAGGCAGTGCAGCTGGGATTCGGGGACGTGAAACCGCATCGTGCGACGATGCCGAAAATTGGTCATGCTTTAGCGGCGGGAACGACGCCCAAACGATATCTTCGCGAGGTTCGCCTGACGGAACCCACGTCACTCGGTCAGGGCGACGTGGTGACGGTGGAGTTGTTCAGTCAGAACAACATTCGGTACGTGGATGTGATCGGAGTGTCCAAAGGGCGTGGTTTTGCGGGAGTCATGAAACGATATCATTTCGGCGGAATGCCGAATTCCCACGGAACTGAACGCAAACATCGCAGCCCCGGAAGCATCGGAAGCCATGGAAACGAACGTGGTGGGACCGGCGGGCCGAAAAAAGGCAAGCGGATGGGAGGTCACCTGGGTGATGCGCGTATAACCGTTAAAAGCCAACGCCTGATCCAGGTGGATGTCGAGCGGAATTTACTGCTGGTCGAGGGAGGAATACCGGGTCCGAATGGTGGATGTGTGTTGATTCGCAAAGCCAAGACCCGAAGTTGAGGATAAGTCATAACGCCATGCTTGAGATACCTGTATATACGACGGTGGGACAAGAAGTGGGCAAGGTGAGCATCGACGAAGCACACCTTGGGGGGCGAATCCGTCCCCAGCTTCTGAAACAAGCGGTGGTGATGTATTTGGCGAATGCGCGACAGGGAACGGTGGCGACGAAATCGCGAGGGATGGTCGAAGGTTCGACGCGAAAGTTGTATCGCCAAAAAGGGACGGGCAATGCGCGAATGGGCGCGGTTCGGACCCCGCAGCGTCGCGGTGGCGGACGAGCGTTTGCGAAGGTGACGCGAGACTACCGCCAGCAGATGCCCAAACAAATGCGACGACTCGCGTGTCGCAACGCCGTGCTGTCCAAGATTCTCGCCCACAACGTTCTCGTCCTCGACGCATTCGACCTTCAACAATCCAAAACCAAAGAACTTAAAACGGCGCTGACCGCACTAGGCGCGGGGCGGGGATGCGTGCTGGCGATGGAGAAATGTTCGCAGCCGGTTTATCGCGCGAGTCGAAATATTCCGAAAACCGACGTCAAACCGGTGAGCGATTTGAATGCTTACGAAGTGTTGCGACGTGAGAAATTGATTTTTACCCGGCCGGCGTTTGAGGCGTTTGTGCGTCGTGCGGCTGTTGAATCCGGTGAGTGATCGTCATGGATATTTATCACGTAATCGTTCGACCGCTGGTGACGGAGAAGGGGACTCATCAGAGCACCCTGTCGCATCCGGAGACCAACTGGAAGGTGGCGCGGGGCGGGTCGTACACGTTTGAAGTTCACCCGGAGGCGACAAAGACGGAAATTAAAAGGGCGATCGAGCGGATTTACAACGTGGAAGTACTAAGCGTGCGAACGTCGAATCGCCTGGGCAAACAGCGACGGTATCGTATGACGTTCGGCGAGACTCGGTCGTGGAAGAAGGCGGTTGTGGTTTTGAATCCCGGTTTTCACATTGATTTGTTTTAGGTTATTGCGATGGGCATCATTAGTTATAAACCGACTTCAGCGGGACGCCGAGCAGGTCAGGTGAGCGATTTTTCCGATCTGACGGATTCTTCGCGTCGGCCGACCAAGGCTCTGCTTGAGCGGTTGCACAAGCACGGGGGTCGTAATCACTCGGGAATGATCACGTGCCGTCATCGAGGCGGGGGGGCGCGGTCTTTATATCGCCGGGTGGATTTCAAACGTCGTAAAGATGGAATTCCGGCGGAAGTGGTGGCAGTGGAGTTTGATCCCAATCGCAGTGCCAACATTGCCCTGATCCGATATGCCGACGGGGAATTGAGTTATATCCTGGCGCCTGCGGGAATGCGATCGGGCATGAAGGTCGAAAGCGGTCCCAAGGCCGAACCGAATTCGGGCAATGCGATGCCGCTTCGCTGCGTTCCGGTGGGAATGGACGTACACAACGTTGAATTGACACCGGGTCGCGGCGGGAAGTTGGTTCGCAGCGCGGGATCGGGGGCCCGATTGATCGCCAAAGAAGGGGATTATGCGACGCTGGTGTTTCCGTCCGGGGAAATGAGACAGGTTCACGTGGAATGTCGTGCCACGATCGGCACGGTGGGCAATGCGGATCACCAGAATATATCGATCGGCAAAGCGGGTCGGACACGTCACATGGGGCGCCGGCCGCATGTACGCGGTGTGGCGATGAATCCGGTGGCGCATCCCCTCGGAGGCGGTGAAGGTCGAAGCGGCGGGGGGAGACATCCTTGCAGTCCGACGGGCGTGCTGGCCAAGGGTGGGCGAACGCGAAAACCGTGGAAGCCATCCAATCGAAGAATTTTGCGGCGAAGATTCAGTGTGCGTTACGGTCAATTGCCGTTGCCCAAGCGATAGAATTGTTTGAATTGAGGACGATTAACGATGACGCGATCGGCTAAAAAAGGTCCATTTGTTGAGCCGAAACTGTTTGCGAAGGTTATGAATGCCAAGCAGAGCGGCAACACGGCGCCGATTCGCACGTGGCGGAGGCGTTGCACGATTGTGCCTGAGTTTGTCGGGCATACGTTTGAGATACACAACGGGAAAATGTTTCACAAGGTATTCGTGACCGAGGAAATGGTGGGGCACAAACTGGGTGAGTTTTCACCCACGCGTGTGTTCCGGGGCCATTCGGGGCATCGTAAGGCTGAAGCAGCGGCTGCTGCAGGGGCAGCACCGCCCGCCGCCGGATAAATCTGCGAGGACCCGGTTTGGTCGAGAGACGGTCCGAACCTGAGAAGCGTGTTGAAGATTACAGGATTGCGCGATCATGGTTGACAGCGAAACAAAAGAGCGACGTTGGCGAGCGACGTACCGTTATGCCCGCTTAACGCCCCGCAAGGCGAGACTGGTGATTGATTTGATCCGGGGGCGGATGTGCGGTGAGGCGATGGAGGTTTTGCAGTTCAACCGGATGCGTCCCGCGATGGAGATTCGCAAGGTGCTCAAAAGCGCCATGGCGAACGCCGACGAACAGGAAGCGCAGATGGATCGGCTTTACGTGGCTGAGGCACGGGTGGACGCCGGACCGGTGTATAAGCGTTTTCAGCCGAAAGATCGCGGTCGGGCTCATCCGATTCTGAAAAAGAGCAGTCATTTGCATATTGTACTGGCAGAGCGATAACGCAGGCGGAGTGCCACTGTGGGTCAAAAAGTTAATCCAATCGGATTTCGGATCGGGATCACCGAAGAATGGCAATCGAGATGGTACGCCCCGAAAGCGGCGTATGGTGAATTCCTGATTGAGGACCAGAAAATCCGACGCTACATCGACGGACGCCTCAATCGCCAACCTCCCTATGCGGCGGTGGCCAAGATGGAAATTGAGCGAACCCGGGACGAAGTCAAGATTTTTCTGCACACGGGTCGGCCGGGTCTGGTGATCGGTCCGAAAGGCGCCGAGGTCGAGAAGTTGAAGGAAGCGTTGGAAGAATTGATCGACCGGAAGGTCAGCATTCACATTATCGAGATCAAAAATCCTGACGTGAACGCCCAGTTGGTGGCGGAAGCGATCGGGGAGCAGCTGAAAAAGCGAGCTGCGTTTCGACGGGTGATGAAGCAGCGAATGGAAGCGACGATGGCTGCCGGAGCACTGGGGGTCAAAATTCGTCTGAGTGGACGACTCGGTGGTCAGGAGATGTCCCGTTCGGAGTCGATGCATATGGGCGCCCTGCCGGTTCAGACGCTTCAGGCGCATGTGGACTATGGTTTCATCGGGTGTCGAACGACGTATGGGGTGATCGGGATCAAGGTGTGGATTTACCTTGGGCGGTATGGTGAGGAAATTGAGGCGATCGCTCAGGAAAGTCCTCGCCGGCATCGTCGGGGTAAATTGTAGTCCTGGGCGAATGACGGAGTTTCGGGAGTATCGGACATGGCCTTGTTGCCGAGTCGAGTGAAATATCGCAAAGCCCAAAGGCGTTATCAGAAGACGAACGCGACGCGTGGAAATACCGTGGTGTTCGGTGATTACGGTCTTCAGATTTTATCGACGGGATACGTGTCGGCTCGGGAGATCGAAGCCGGTCGCGTGTCCGCCAATCACTATCTGCACCGTGAAGGCCGGGTCTATGTGCGAATTTTCCCCCATAAGCCCGTGTCGGCCAAACCGGTCGAGACGAGAATGGGCAAGGGGAAAGGCGATCCGGATCACTGGGTGGCGTGTGTTCGAGCGGGTCAGATCGTCTTTGAAGTGGGGGGCGTGGCCGAGCGCGTGGCGAAAGAGGCGCTGGTTCGCGTGTCCCGCAAGATGCCGTTTCGCTGCCGATTTGTGAAGCGCTCGGGACGACGATAGACAAAAAGAATTAAGAGACTGAAGGATGAAGATTTCGGAAATTCGTGAGCTTAGAGTCGAGGAATTGCATGCTGAGCTGGAACGGCTTCGCCGGCACCTGTTCGATTTGCGGTCTCAGGCGGTGACGGAAAAATTGGCCGATCCCACGCAATTGACCAAGACCAAACGGGATATCGCCCGGGTTTCCACGATTTTGCGTGAACGCGGCGAGCAGAACGTCGAGCAACAGCAATACCATTTGGAAACCATGGCTCGAAAGACGGCTTCGAAGTAAAACTGGGGTTGGACGAATGATGACAATGACAGATCCAAGCGTGAGTGAGGCCCGTGAACGAGGAAAGCGGTCGATGCAGGTCGGGGTGGTCGATGCGGTGCCCAGCCTGAAGACCGTCCGGGTGGTCATCAATCGTTTGTCCAAGCATCCCCGATACGCCAAGATTATTCGGCACCGCACCCGATTACACGTGCACGATGAACAGGGCACGGCGCAGATCGGCGATCGGGTTGAGATTACGGAGTGTCGGCCGATTTCCCGGACGAAGAGATGGCGTGTGATTCGTGTTCTGGGTCGTGCGGGGGCAGGAAATACCGTCTCCGCTCCGGAAGCCACAGAGGTGCGTGTATGATTCAGTTGCAAAGCACGGTTGATGTGGCGGACAACACCGGCGCCAAGCAGGTGATGGTTTTTCGCGTGATGAAGGGTTCGACGGGGAAGCTGGGCAAACCCAGGCTCCAGACGGCCGGAATCGGCGACATTATTATCGGGACAGTCAAAAAGGCGCTGCCGACTTCGGAATTCGCCAAGGCGAGGACCCGTCCGGAAAAGAAAAAAGCGCGTATCGTCAAAGGGGTGGTGGTGCGAACGAAGTATCCGACGAGGCGACGGGACGGAAGCTACGTTCGGTTCGATCGCAACGCCATCGTGTTGATCGACGAAAACAACGAGCCTCGTGGAACCCGAATTTTCGGTGCGGTGGCACGAGAGCTGCGTGAAGCGGGTCACATGAAAATTATCTCACTCGCCGAAGAAGTGGTTTAAGTTTTCTCTCGGTGGGTGGGTCAGAGACAAGAGTGTATGGCGTTTCACATTAAGAAAAATGATACGGTGGAAGTGATCGCGGGCAACCACAAGGGAGAGCGAGGCAAGATTCTGCGCATGATTCGCGACAAGAATCTTGTGGTGGTAGAAGGCGTGAACATGGTGTATCGCCACGTTCGTCCTTCGCGTCGCCACCCCCAGGGAGGCCGAATTCAGAAAGAAGCCCCGATCCATGTGTCCAACGTGCTTCCCGTGGATCCGAAGACCAACCGCGGCCAACGCGTTCGAATGGAATTGCAACGAGATGAACAGGGACACATTATTTCCAAGAAGCGAGTAACGGTCACGGGAACGGTGTTGGATGAAGTCAAACGGCTGAAGTGAACCGCGCCGAGGAAAAACGAGCCATGACCCGATTGATGGAAAAATATAAAACGCAGGTGATTCCTTCGCTTCAGAAGGCGCTGGATCGCAAGAATGTTCTTTCGATTCCGCGGCTTGAGAAGGTCGTGGTGTCCATGGGAGTCGGGTCGGCGCTTCTGGACCGCAAGCGGATGGATGCGGCGGTTGCGGATTTGACGAAGTTGTCCGGTCAGAAACCGGTCGTCTGCAACGCCAAAAAGAGCGTGTCCAATTTCAAATTGCGACAGGGAGTTCCGATCGGATGCAAAGTGACGCTTCGGGGTCGGCGGATGTATGAATTTCTGGATCGCTTGATCACGATTGCGATTCCGCGTATTCGGGATTTTCGCGGACTGGACCCCAACGGATTTGACGGACACGGTAATTATTCGCTGGGCTTGAGTGAGCAGACGGTGTTTCCGGAAGTGGACATTGATCAGGTGGAGTTTGTTCAGGGCATGAACGTCACCGTGGTGACGAATGCGAAGGATGATGCGGAAGGCCGCAAGTTGTTGACCGAACTGGGAATGCCGTTCCGAAGTCAGAATTAGCCGAAAGTTTCAGGATTGACCGATTATGGCGACAAAAGCGTGGATGAACAAATCGCACGAGACACCGAAATTCAAGAGCCGCAAAGTGCGGCGGTGTGAAATTTGCGGTCGGTCGCGTGCGGTTTATCGAAAATTCCGATTGTGCCGAATCTGTTTTCGGACCCTTGCCAACGAAGGCAAGATTCCGGGGGTTCGTAAGGCGAGCTGGTAATCCAGCGCGAAGGATGCTTTCATGTGGGCTGACCCAATTGCCGATCTGCTGACACGCATACGCAACGGTATCCGAATTCACAAGGAAACGGTATTGGTGCCGAGTTCCCGGGTGAAGGTCGGAGTGGTCCAGGTATTGCACGATGAAGGCTACATCAAGGGTTTCGACGTGATCGAGGATACCACACAGAATCAGTTGCGGATTGAGCTCAAGTATGGTCCCCGGGGAGAGGAGATCATTCACAAACTGGATCGGGTTTCCAAACCCGGTTGCCGGATTTACAGGAAAGCGACTGACATTCCCCGCGTTTTGAACGGTATGGGCATAGCGATAGTCTCCACCCCCAAAGGGGTGATGAGCGACCGCCAGTGCCGATCACAGAACGTGGGAGGCGAACTTCTCTGTACGGTGTATTAACGACGAGTTGACTGATGCAAGCGACGGGTGTGAACGATGTCACGTATAGGTAAAAAGCCGATTGCGATTCCTGCGGGAATTCAGGTGAACGTAGCAGGTCAGACCGTCACCATGAAGGGGCCGAAGGGCCAGCTTCAATGGACGACGTCTGCGGTGATGGATGTCGCGATGGAGAACCAGCAGATTGTTGTTCGACGTCACGACGACGAAAAAACCAGTCGCCAATTGCATGGAACGACACGCGCGATACTGGCGAACATGATCAAGGGGGTTCAGTCCGGTTACGAGAAACGGTTATTGATTTACGGGACGGGTTACGGCTGCAGCATTCAAAACAAGCGGTTGCAGGTTAACGTCGGTTTTTCGGGTCTCAGCATCAACAAGGGTCCCCAGTTCAGCATTCCGATTCCCGAAGGGGTCGAGGTAGTGGTCGAAGCCCCGGCGGCACGAGGAGACAACGAGCCGGCGAAACTGCTGATTCGCGGCATTGACAAGCAAAAAGTGGGTGAATTTGCATCGGAAATTCGCGCTCTTCGCAAACCGGAACCGTACAAGGGCAAGGGCATTCGATACGAGGGTGAGCACGTGAAGCGCAAACAGGGCAAAGCCTTCACGACGGGTGGGTGATTCCGAGAGGACAGCGTCATGAGCATGCACGAAATTAAAACCCTCCGGCGGGATCGTCGCAAGATGCGGATTCGCAAGAGGATTCTTGGAACGGCCCGACGACCGCGGATGTCGGTTTTTCGCAGCCGGCACCACATTTACGTTCAGTTGATCGACGACATGGCCAGTCGCACATTGTGTGCGGTGGGCACATCGAGCCCCGCATTGTCGGGACAGTTCAAGAACGGAAGCAACAAGATCGCGGCGGTTCTGGTCGGCAAGGAAATAGCCGCTCAAGCGATTCGGCAGGGCATTGCGGAAGTGACTTTTGATCGGAACGGACGGTTGTTTCATGGGCGGGTGAAGGCACTCGCGGACGCTGCCCGTGAGGGGGGTTTGAAATTCTGATTCTTGTTTGAACGGTTGTCGCTGGTCGCTCCGCGTGGGCGACATTGGCTTTGAAGTTGGATTATTTATGATGCCAGAATCTCCGGCAGTTGGAACGCAGGAAAAAGTATTTGAAGAGAACGTGGTTCGCGTGTATCGGTGCGCCACGGTCGTCAAGGGTGGGCAGCGATTCAGTTTTGCAGCCCTGGTGGTGGTTGGGGATCGCCATGGGCAGGTGGGTATGGGTTACGGCAAAGCCAACGAAGTGCCGACCGCCGTGGAGAAAGCCATCAAGTTGGCCCATCGCAACATCACGAAGGTACACCTCAAGGGAACGACGATTCCGCATCAGGTGCGCGGTCGATATGGGGCCAGCCAGGTCGTGCTGGTTCCGGCCAGTGCGGGAACCGGTGTCATCGCAGGGACCAGCGTTCGAGCGGTACTGGAGTTGGCGGGCATTCACGATGTGCTGACCAAGAGTTTCGGATCGAGCAGTCCCAAGAATCTCGTTCGAGCCGCCCTTGAAGGACTCAAACTGCTGGTCAATAGAGAAGAAGTGGAGCGTTTGCGGGGTGTGTCACTGGGCGTTTAGACGGAAGTGCACGTATGGAAATAGCAGAGATTACCAGTCGAGCAGGAGCGAACAAGCCGCGCAAGCGCGTCGGTCGCGGTTGCGGTTCGGGTCACGGGAAGACATCGACTCGCGGGCAAAAAGGTCTCGGATCCCGATCGGGGGGGACCATGCGACGGCTGACCGAAGGGGGTCAGATGCCGTTTTTCCGCCGGTTGCCGAAACGCGGATTTAATAACGCCTTTTTCCGTCTGGGTTACGACATTGTGAATGTTTCATCGCTGGAGCGATGTTTTGATTCGGGTGCGAATGTGACCAAGGAATCGCTGAAAGTGGCCGGGTTGATCCGTTCCTCCGGAAGCCGGGTCAAAATTCTCGGAGACGGTTCTCTGACCAAAAAACTGACGGTGACCGCCGACGCGTTCAGCAAAAGTGCCCGAGAAAAGATCACCGGCATCGGTGGAGAGGCGCAGGAGATCAAGAAAGACCGCTAGCACCACCCATGCGTGGTGCGTCGTCAATAGGATGGGATCGATTCGTGTTCAGTGCGTTTGTCAACATTTTCAAGATTCCCGAATTGCGGAAGAAAGTGCTCTTCACGCTGATGTTGCTGTGCATTTATCGCATCGGGTATCACATTCCGCTTCCCGGAATCAATCAGGAGGCGATGACGCAAACGACTTCGCAGCGGGGCGGGGGTGGAATGAATGACGCGTTTGCGTATTTTGCGATTTTTACCGGTGGAAACCTGACCCAAAGCACGATTTTCGGGTTGGGCATTATGCCGTACATTTCCTCGTCGATTATTTTTCAGCTTCTGGCGACGGTGATTCCTGCACTGGAGAAGCTTCGTCGGGAGGGAACGACCGGATACAAGAAGATCAACGAGTATACGCGTTATGCCACGGTTCCGATTTGCATGATTTCGGGTTCGTTATGGTTGTGGCATCTCCAGGCGCGCGGGTGGGTATTCGAAGATTACGGCGGAACATGGACGTTTTGGTTGATGGCGCTTTCGGCGCTGGTTTGCGGAACGATGTTCCTGATGTGGCTGGGGGAGCAGATTGACGAGTACGGCGTGGGGAACGGGATCAGTTTGATCATTATGGCGGGGATTATCGCCCGGATGCCGTCGGCGATCCTCCAGGTGGCCCGAACTTCGAGTTTGAGCATGAGCGGAGACACCAGCGGGGCGACGTACGGTCCGGGGAAATTGATTTTTCTGCTGGTCGCGTTCGTGGGGGTGGTGGCGGGATCGATTCTGATCACCCAGGCTCAGCGACGTATTCCGATCCAACAGGCGAAGCAGATGCGGGGCCGGCGGGTGTATGGGGGGCAGCGGCAATATCTTCCGCTTCGCGTCAATCACGGTGGGGTGATGCCGATCATTTTCGCCAGTTCGCTGCTGATTTTTCCGGGCATCATTTTCGGCCGAGTGGCCGAGTCACTTCAGGGATCGCAAGGGGCATGGGGCCAACGATTCTTCGGATTTTTTGATGAGTTGGGCCGCGCGTTTTTGCGGGGCGGCTACATTTATGTAATGAGTTACATCTTATTGATTTACGTGTTTGCGTATTTCTGGACGACCGTACAGTTTCAACCCAAGGAGATGGCCAACAATTTGCGAGAGCATGGAAGTTTCATTCCGGGGCTTCGGCCGGGGAAACGAACATCAGATTATCTTGAAAAGGTCATGGCCCGGATTACGTACGTGGGCGCGGGTTTCTTGGCGTTGATTGCGATTTTGCCGACGGTGATAGCCGAGTGGCTTGAGGTTGATTTTGTGGTGACGCAGTATCTGGGTGGTACGGGTCTTCTGATCGTCGTGAGTGTGGCGTTGGACACGATCCAGCGAATTGAAGCCAATTTGGTGATGCGAAATTATCAGGGTTTTCTTGGTTCGGACGGCTTGATTCGCGGGGCCCGCACCTAGGAGTTGAATTCAGTTTCGGCCCGAAACGCGAATGTGTGTGGAGAAGAAATCAGGATAAACGGTTGTTGACCCGACAAGGAGTCATTCTAAAAAGCCCGCGTGAAGTTGAATTCATGCGTGACGCCGGAAGAGTGGTTTACCGCGTCCTGCACCGAATGCAGGAGTTATGCCGACCCGGAATGACGACGCTGGAACTCAACGCGGAAGCCGAACGCATGATTACCGAGGCGGGTGCGAAAGCCTTGTTCAAGGGTGTGGAGGCTCCGAAATCGCGGTTTCCGTTTCCGGCGGCGTTGTGCACGAGCGTCAATGACGTGGTGGTGCACGGGATACCGAACGATCGTCCGCTGCGTGAAGGCGAGATTCTTAGTGTTGACTGCGGCGTGCGATTGAAGGGTTACTGTGGAGATGCGGCGGTGACGATTCCGATCGGCCATGTTTCGGAGCGTGTCCAGCGGCTGTTGGATGTTACGGAACAGATGCTTGGCATTGCGATTCGGGAAATGAAGCCCGGAAAGTACTGGAGCGAGATTTCCCGGATGATGCAGCAGTTTGCGGAGGGTCATGGTTTTTCGGTGGTTCGGGAGTTTGTGGGTCACGGGATCGGACAGCAGATGCATGAAGACCCGAAAGTTCCGAATTACTGGGATCGCAAACAGGCGAAGCACGATTTTGAGTTGCTTCCGGGTCTGGTCCTTGCGGTCGAACCGATGGTGAATATGGGTCGGCCGGAAGTGGAGTACGGAGATCAGGATGGTTGGGCGGTGGTGACGAAGGATCACCGGTGGGCCGCTCATTTTGAACATACAATCGCCGTCACGGAGCACGGGAATGATGTGCTGACGGACGGCCGGTAATGGGATTTCCATGAAAGTACGAAGCAGCGTCAAGAGAATATGCAGCAATTGTAAGATCGTTCGGCGTCGCGGTGTCGTGCGCGTGATTTGCAGCAACACACGCCACAAGCAGCGCCAAGGTTGAGGAATAAGCTATGCCTCGTATTGCGGGTATTGATGTCCCCAGCGACAAACGAATCGTGATCGCGTTGACCTATATCTACGGGATCGGCCCCTATCGAAGTCGGCAGATTCTCAAGGAAGCGGGGATCGGCGAATCGATTCGCGCCAAGGATTTGTCGGAAGGCGACGTGACCAAAATCGCCTCGATTATCGAGCGTGAATACGTGGTGGAAGGTCAGCTGCGTCGTCAGGCTCAACAGAACATTGCTCGGCTTCGTGATATTGGTTGCTACCGTGGCAGTCGTCACCGTCGGGGGCTTCCGGCTCGTGGTCAGCGCACTCGAACGAATGCGCGAACGCGCAAGGGTCCCAAGAAGACCGTGGCCGGGAAGAAGGGCGTGAAGGAGATGCATCGTGGCTAAAAGTGGCGCCGTCAAAAAAGTTCGTCGAAACATCGCACGAGCGATCGCCTATGTTCGGGCGACGTTCAACAATACGATCATTACGATCACCGATGTGAACGGTGAGACGTTGTGTTGGGCCTCGGCGGGAACGGTGGGTTTCAAGGGAACGCGAAAGAGCACTCCCTTTGCGGCGCAACGGGCGGCTGAGTCGGCTGCCTCAACGGCCAGAAAATTTGGTATCGTGGAAGTCGAGGTCAAAGTGAATGGTCCGGGATCCGGTCGGGAGTCGGCGGTGACTGCTCTGCAGGCCGCAGGGTTGCGAATCCAGTCCATCGAGGACATCACGCCGATCCCCCATAACGGGTGCCGGCCGCCGAAACGACGTCGTGTGTAGGTGAGGTATTGAATGTCAAGATATATTGGTCCGGTTTGTCGATTATGTCGCCGCGAAGGCATTAAACTGATGCTCAAGGGTGTGCGCTGCATGTCGGCCAAATGTCCGATGGAGCGCAAGAACCGCTGCCGCCCTCCGGGAATGCACGGGTGGCGTCGTTCCAAAGGAAGTACCTACGGAATTCGTTTGCGGGAAACCCAAAAGGTCAAGCGATATTATGGAGTATATCACAAGCAGTTTTTGCGGTATTTTCGTCGCGCGGAACAATCGAAAGGCAACACCGGGGAATTGCTTCTGGTTTTTCTGGAACGAAGGCTGGACAACGTGATTCGTCGGACCGGTTTTGCGCCTTCGCCCAAAGCGGCGCGTACCATCGTGATGCACGGACATGTGTACGTGAACGGACGCCGGATCGATCGTCCCAGTTACGAAGTCGGAACCGGCGACAAAATTGCTGTGAAACCGTCCGATCGAAGCC
>CAIVHJ010000178.1 GCA_903905665.1 uncultured Phycisphaerales bacterium | reverse complement strand
AGGTCACAGGTCATCTCATCGACAAAACTTCGTTCTGCCAGTCGTCGTTCCATCGCTCGCCTCCTTGCTCAAAAGATTGCCTTGATCCAACACTCCCCACAATCTACCATGCCTGTCAAGGTTATTCAGAAGGCTCTATAACATATTCGATTGTGATGATTGCTCAAAACGACGCCAATACACGTTTGGATTTCACCATGCCGACGTGGATCATTGTTGTTATGTTTGGTTTATCCTCTTGGTTGACTTGGCCGCTGTGCCGACGCCGACGGCAAGTTCGGTAGGTTGGGCATACCCGTCAATTATTGAAAATCGCCCTTGTTGGATTATCATGGGGTGCGAGCACACCCGACGAAGCTATAAAACTTGCGACCCTGCGGGTCTGCCGCTAAACGATACGTGGGGATGGATCGTGATCCGTGTCTCGTGACTCGTCGTCAGGAGTGAACGTGTTCAGACGATTTCGTGTGTAAGAGCGTCTGGCAAAATACACAAAATGCATGAAAAACCGCTTCCTGACGGTCGCGACTCTGATTTTGTTAGACGTTTTTAGGAGGATTCAGATCATGCCGTCAATCAAGAGAATCGGTGCTTTGTTGATCGTCGTCGTGGCCATTTCGGTGCTGATGGCGTCGGGATGCATTGATGCCGAGGCGTACATCGACGATTACGTTTTTAATCCGGATGCAAGTGATCTGTGTGGGGCGGTGGCTGTGTCTTTGGTGCCCGACTCCGAAATTCTCTATGATTTCAAGACTCAGGAATACGTCATCTACGTCAACGGTGATCTGGTTCCATTTCCCGAAACACCCGGTGACAGTGGATTCGCCTATGCAGACTTCTCCGTGTCTTCTGACAGCGGTAATGAGGTCCAGGGCTGGTTCATTCCTTCGGTCATTACCCCTGCCACCGGAACAGTCATGCTGAATCACGGATCGCGCGGCACGCGGGCCTGTTTTTTATCCTGGGCGACGTGGCTGGCGCAGGCGGGTTATCACGTCGTTGTGTATGACTACGAAGGTTTCGACGACAGTGGCGGACAAAAGAGCGTCGCCAATATCGTCCCCGATGCCCGCGCGGTTTTTCAATGGATTATCCAGAGCGACGATCCTGCCCGACAAACGGTGGTCTTGTTTGGGATTTCACTTGGAACCGGCCCGGCGATCACTTTGGCGGACGAGTATTCCGAACGGGTGCCTGCGGTGGTTCTTGATTCTCCTTTTGTGGTTCCCTCAGCCGACCGGATCGATATCGAAGGAATCACCGGCTTGTTTGTTCCCGGAATTCTGGAGGCATTTCCCGATGACATGGACAATGCAGCCAACATCAAGAGCGTTCAAGCCCCCATTCTCTTTTTGCAGGGAACGCTGGATACGGTTTCGTTGATTGGGGATTCTCAGAAACTTTTTCAGATGGCACCGGCGGGTTCCGAGTGGGTCGAGTTCGAGTCGGAACATGTCGCCGCTCTGTTTGTCGATCCTCAGCGATATCAGGACGAAGTGTTGTCTTTTCTCGGCCGCCAGATTACTCGCCGTCTTACCGAATGGGGCACAAAGCCCTGCACAATAGAGCCGATGGCGGCACTCTTGGCAGGTGGGGGCTGATTCGGTATATTGGGGGTGAAATTGGGGTCATGGCGCAGTTGGGAGCGCGCTTGCATGGCATGCAAGAGGTCGAGGGTTCAAATCCCTCTGGCTCCAGTCGGTTGCGGTTTGCCAGCCGTGACCACGATCGACACACGGTGATCCATAAAAATACATGAGCTATCATGGGGTAACAGGGCATCTCCATCACTCTCTATTGAGATTGAAGTCGAGGTATTCCCGTCTTTGTGAGGATCAAGGTATGAAGAACCGTCATTTGATTTGTGGGAATGTCGTGATCGGGTTTGTTGGCATCATGTTGTCGTTTGCCGCCGTGGCGATTGCAGACGACTGGAAATACTTCGACGATCGGCTGGACAACGGGATGCGGGTGATCACGATGGAGGATCATTCCGCACCGATCGCCGCCGTTCAAATCTGGTACCACGTCGGCAGCAAGAACGACAGCCCCGAACGAACCGGGTTTGCGCATCTGTTCGAACACATGATGTTTCGAGGGACCGATCGACTCGGGCCGGAGGATCATTTCAGATATTTGCGTCGCTACGGGGGAAACGTCAATGGTTACACCACGTTCGATCATACGACGTATATTGAAGAAATTCCTTCCAACCAGTTGGATTTGACTTTTTGGCTTGAGGCGGAGCGGCTGGCCAATCTTAAAATCAACGATGAATACTTCTCCAAAGAGCGGGAAGTCGTCAAAGAAGAATATCGACTGGGGAAAGATCGGCCGTATGGTCATTTGATGGAGGCCGCGCTCGGACTCGCCTTCAAGGAGCATCCCTATCGCTGGGACGTGATCGGCAATCTGGATCACCTCAACGCCGCCACGACCGACGAAGTTCAAGCCTATTTCAAAACGCATTATGTTCCCAATAATGCGACGCTCGTGGTCGTGGGCGATGTCGGTCATGACGAGGTGCTCAATAAGGCGAAACAGTATTTCGGCTGGATTCCGAAATCCCCGACACCGCCTGCGGTGGCCGCTCGTGAATCCGAAATTACCGAACCGCGTCGGCTCGATTTCGTCGAACCGGTCGGGCCGCTGCCGATGATTGCAGTGGGTTATCACGTGTGCGCCGACGGTCAACCGGATTCCTATCCGCTGGAAGTTCTCAATCAGATTCTGGCCTCCGGTGAAAGCAGCAGAATATACAAACATCTTGTCAAGGAACAGGAGAAGTTCATGGTCGCCAGCGGTGCTTCGATTTTCCTGGAGCAAGATGGACTTTTCGCGGTGGGCGGTATCGTCAATATGGGTCAGGACATGAAGGAGGCGGAACAAGCCATTCTGGGTGAGATCAACGATTTGCTCGACAAGGGCGTGACCGACGAAGAATTGCAGAAAGCGAGAAATCAACTGATGTCCGACGCCGTTCGCCAACGAATGACCGATGCCGGAAAAGCCCAGCGACTGGGTCACTGCGCGGTGATTCTGGGCAACGTCGATCTGGTGAATCAGGAACTTGGTCTTCTGATGAAAGTGACGAAGGAAGACGTGAATGCCGTCATGAAAAAATATTTTCAGGATTCGCGCAAGATGACACTGGTAGTCACTCCCGCCCTGGCGAAAGCCAACCCGTTCAAAGGCATGTTCGGTGGGAAGAAGACGGATAAAGAGACACCCAAAACGAACGAACCGAAAAAACCAGCCGATGACAAATCACCAAAGGAGTAGTTTCGATATGAAATCCGATTTCATCAAGCACTTCGTTTTTGGAATGTTCACGTTTTTGGCTCCGATCGGATTGTGGGCGGGGGAGGGCACGGATTTTCCCGATCAGCCTCCGGCGGCGCCTCCTTTGAAAGCGGCTCAGTTGCCCAAGCCGTTCGTCACGACGCTCGACAACGGCATGGATGTTGTCGTCATCAGCAACAGCGAAGTGCCGTGGGTATCGATCAGCTTGATGTTGCCGATCGGGGCCCAACTGGATCCGGAAGAAAAGATCGGACTTGCGAGCGTCACTGTTTCCATGTTGACGCAGGGAACCAGGAATTACACCAGCGATGAGCTGGCGGAAAAGATGGACACGAATGCAATTTCCATCAGCGGCAGTGCCGGAATTGAAACGACAGCGGTTTATGCAAGTTCGTTAAAGGATCAAATCAACCTGTCAACCGAGTTGCTGGCGGAGGTGGTTCGCCAACCTGTGTTCCCCGAAAAAGATTTTCTAAGAACGATGAAACAGACGTTGCAATCCAAAGCAGTGGAAGAAGTGGAACCCACTTTCCAGGTGATGACGACGTACAGAAAATGGTTGTACGGCGATCATCCCCAGGGTCGGGAGTCTAATGGGGAGACCGCTACGCTGCAAAATATCCGCCGAAAAGACCTGGAGAAATTTCATCAACAGTATTACATGCCGAACGGCTCCACGTTGATTTTCAGCGGAGACATTCAACCGGAACAAGCAGTCGGACTGGCGAAAAAATATTTCGCGGATTGGCCCAAAGGGGAATTGCCGAAGTTTGAATCGCATCCACTTCCGCCGGCGGAACCGACCCGAATCGTTCTCATCGATCGATCGACATCCAAGCAGATCAAGGTGGTCGTCGGGCATCTGGGTTACAACCGTTTTGATCCGGACTATACGTGCGGTCAGTTGTTTAATCAGGTCTTCGGCGGGGGGTTTGTCAGCCGTTTGAATCATCGGATTCGCGTGGTCGAGGGGCTGACCTACGGAGCCGGCGGGTCTTTCAGCACGTCAAGAGAAACCGGCGCGTTGACCGCTTTTACTTTCACGCGACCGGACATGATCGGAAAAACCATCAATATTCTGCTCGAAGAAATCAAGAAAATGCAGGAAGTTCATCCGACGGCAGAAGAACTGAACGACGGGAAAAGTTACCTCGTCGGAAGTTTCGCGTTGTCGATGGAAACCCCTCAGGAAATCGCCAGCAAGGTATGGGATTTGAAGTTTTACGGCTTGCCGTATGATTATTACGACGGTTATTTCAAACAGATTGATTCGCTGACCAGCGAGCAGGTCCAGGCGTTCGCGCGCAAACACCTTCATCCCGATCAGATCAAGATCGTGGTCGTCGGAAACGCCGAGGAAGTCAAATCACAACTGGAAGCGATTGCCCCGGTCACGGTGATCAAGCCCGGCGAGAAGGTTCCGCCGCCGAACGCTCCTGCGGATTCGCCACAACAGTAAACGGCGTGGTTGATGGCATCGTCGTTTGTCGCATGATGGATGTGGGTGTCATGACAGCCAAAACCGAATTGAAGGATGCCGCCGAAGCAGGAAGAAAAGGCCCCGATGTCCGATCGGATTGCTGGGTGAAGATCGCCCCGGCGGCCGGTGGGGGAATCGAAGTCCGCCTGAACAGCAAAGTCGAATCATTGTACGGAGATTCGATCCGGCAGCTGGTCGCCGATGAATTGAAATCGCTGGGATTGCCCCATGCCAGGGTCGAGCTTGAAGATGCCGGAGCGCTGCCGTTTGTCCTGATGGCCCGGATCGAAACCGCCGTGCGACGACTCGGCGGACATGTCGAAGTCGGTTATCTTCCTGAGTTTTCGGATGCGGCGAAGTATCCGACTACGCGGGAACGCTTTCGACGGTCTCGGTTGTATCTGCCCGGAAACGAACCGAAATTCATGCTCAATGCCGGTCTGCACAAACCCGACGGCGTTATCCTCGATCTGGAGGACAGCGTCCCACCGGCCGAAAAAGACGCCGCCCGAATTATGGTTCGTAACGCCCTTCGCACACTCGATTTCACCGGTGCGGAACGTATGGTGCGGATCAATCAGGGTGACATGGGACTCGAAGACCTTGAGTTCGTCGTTCCTCACAACGTCCATGTCGTCTTGATCCCCAAAGTTGAAACTCCGGACCAGGTCACGGCGGTTGATCAGCGAATTCAACAAATCAGAGACGCGTCTGCAAGGGAGCGCGCTTCCCAGACCTCAATCCTCAGCTTCCAGTCCGGTGTTTTTCTCATGCCCATCATCGAAAGCGCCAAAGGAGCGATTCTCGCCTATGAAATCGCTACTGCCTCGCCGAATATTGTGGCGCTGACGATTGGAGTGGAAGACTACACCGCCGATCTCGGAACCGAGCGAACGAACGAAGGGCGTGAAACTTTTTGGGCGCGCTGTCAGGTGGTGAATGCGGCACGGGCAGCGGGAGTTCAACCGATTGATTCCGTGTTCGCCGATGTTTCTGACGTGGAAGCCCTTCGGGCCAGCGTTCGAGAAGCCAAATCGCTCGGCTTCGAGGGAAAGGGATGCATTCATCCCCGCCAAATCCCCATCATTCATGAAGCTTTTGCTCCCACCCCCGCCGAACTTGACAAAGCCCGGAAAATCGTCGAAGCGTTCAATCAGGCCCAAAGCAAAGGGCAAGGCGTGGTCTCGCTCGGCAGCAAGATGATCGATCCACCGGTCGTCAAGCGCGCTTTGCGGACCGTCCAACTCGCCGAAACAATGAAATAAAACGGTAGATGCTGCGAGGTCGCGGTGTCAGATTTCCTTGCTGATTCTCAGACTGCACCAGTCCTTGCCGCACATCGAACAATAATCCGAATCCGATTGAATGTCCTGCTCGCGGAGTGCTTTGGCGGATTCGCCGTCAAACGCCAATTCAAACTGTTTTGCCCAGTTCAAGTCCGCTCGGGCGCGGCTCATGTCGTTGTCCCACTGCTGCGCACCGGCGATACCGCGCGCGATATCCCCGGCGTGTGCGGCGATTTTATAGGCGATGCAACCGTCGCGGACGTCACAGGCACGGGGCAAGCCGACGTGCTCGCGCGGCGTGACGTAACACAGCATCGCCGCTCCAGCCCGCGCGGCTTCGGTCGCGCCGATCGCGCTGGTGATGTGATCGTATCCCGGAAAAACATCCGTGACGATCGGCCCCAGCACATAGAACGGCGCGTCGTTGCAGAGGCGCCGCTGCATCTCCATATTGGCCGCCACTTCGTTGAGCGGAATGTGGCCCGGCCCTTCGACCATGACCTGCACGCCCGATTCCTGCGCGCGGGCGGTCAGTTCACCCAGCACATGCAACTCGGCAATTTGAGCGGGGTCGGTGGCATCCGCCAAACACCCCGGCCGAACCCCGTCGCCCAGCGAATACGTCACGTCGTACTGTCGCATGATGGTGCTGATGTCGTCGAACAGTTCGTACATCGGGTTTTGCTTGTTGTGGCGAGTCATCCATTTGGCGAGCAGCGATCCGCCGCGAGAAACCAGTCCGGTCGTGCGACGCTTGATCAGCGGCAAATGCTCCCGGAGAATTCCGGCGTGGATCGTGAAGAAATCAACGCCCTGTTGTGCCTGTCGTTCGATTTCCTTCAGGATGTCGTCGTGGGTGAGTTCTTCGATAGGTTTGTTGACGATCATGCTGTAGATCGGGACCGTACCGACCGGGACGGTGGAATGATCAATCAGCGTTTGTCGGCACGCGCACAGATCGCCGCCGGTCGAAAGGTCCATCACGGTGTCGGCACCATATCGAATCGCCCATTGCAGTTTCTCGATTTCCTGCTGCGTGTTGCTCGTAATCGGACTCGCGCCGATATTGGCATTGATCTTGGTAGTGATCGATCTGCCGATTCCCATCGGGTCAAGTCGTTTGGCAGCGGACTGCCCTTTCATATAATTCGGATCGTTGATTTCTTGCGTTCGCTGAGCGACCGTCTGATTCACCCACAAGAAGGAGTTGCCCCTCGCCATCGGATGACCGATGCGGTTGGTTGGATATATAGCACCCGGCATGCCGGGTGCTATATGTTCATTGAGTTGCGATCCTCCGCTGCCTGCCAGGTGGCGGATGTTGGCGGGAATGACGATTCGCCCGCGCGCCACCTCGTCCCGAATAAATTCCGGCGTGACGTTCTCCCGAATCGCCACCCGCCGCATCTCCGACGTAATTTCACCCTTCCGGGCCAATTGTAATTGGGTCATGTTCTATCTTTCTCGATGATTCCTGGTTGAATGTTTTTTCTTGGTTAATCGCTGCCCCTTGATGGATTTTGGCAATCGTAATTGCAGTCGTACTGCTTCACGGATTTTGTCACATTGCTGAACCGCGTCACGGGCCAGGGGTCTGTCCGCCGATTGACCCGGATAACGAAAGGCAATGGCATATTGGGTTAACTCTCGCAAATCGGGGCGAAACAGTTCCCATTCCGGAACGCGAGGCAATACCAAATCCAGCAAGGCCATCAGATTGTGTGTCCGCTCAAACCGAATGCCGAATTCCTGAAGAAACGCCTTGAGATACTTCTCTGCAGATTGTTGCGCGTGAAAACAAGCAGAGTCATAATTAGGATGTTTGAGGGCGTGCAATTCCCGTTTCGCGGAATGGTAGTCACCTTCGGCCT
>CAIVHJ010000177.1 GCA_903905665.1 uncultured Phycisphaerales bacterium | reverse complement strand
CTGAACGTTCGCGGTCATGGCGTTTATAGTTGTCTGGGTTATGAAGGAGGGGGGCATCGCGTGCAGCGTGTGCCCGAGACGGAGGCGCAGGGACGCATCCACACTTCGGCGGCGACGGTGGCGGTTCTTCCGGAGCCGGAGGAAATCGACGTCAAAATCAACTGGGAAAGCGAAGTGGATGAGTTCACGAGCCGTGCGGGGGGGCCGGGCGGACAGAACGTCAACAAGGTTGAATCCGCCATCCGGCTGGTGCATAAAGCCACCGGAATCACTGTTTCGATGCGAGATGATAAATCGCAGCACAAAAACCGCGCCAAGGCCCGACGAATCCTGCTGACCCGCCTGTACGACCACATGATGCAGACGCAGATGGCGCAGCGTGCGTCCACTCGCCGCGCGATGATCGGAACCGGCGATCGAAGCGATCGCATTCGGACCTACAACTTTCCGCAAAATCGGTGCACCGACCATCGCATCAATCTGACCGTATATCATCTGGATCGCGTCATGATGGGTGATCTGGATGAACTGGTCGAATCCCTTCAACGGCACGATCACTCCGAGCGACTGAAGAATTTCTCGTAACCACCCCCGTTCTCAAGTATGCGCGGGGCCCACACCCTTTTTTCCATTTCCGTCGGGCAACGGAATCGCTTGTATGACAAAGGATTTCGTCTGTCGGTGGTACAAAGAGCGCCGGTAGAAAATAATTTGACTTGCGGATAAAATTAACAAATGTAAAATAGCGGGCGCGGTGTAATTTTTGGAGCATTCTTTGTCAGGGGGTGCGTTATGAAAAAGATAGTGATGGGCGTGTTGCTGCTGAGCGTGTTGGGTTGTATTCCCGTTTCGTTGAACGGGATTTACACGGACAAGGATTCGATCTTCGATTCGTCGCTGGTCGGTCGTTGGGTCAGCGAGGACGAGGAGCACATCCTGAATTTCAGCCGAGCCGGCGATTTGGAGTACAAGGTCGTCTATATCGACGAGGAAAACAAGACGGGGACATTCAAGGCGCATCTGGTCAAGCTGGGAGAGAATCTGTTTCTGGATTTATTTCCTAATGAACCTCAGTCGCAAGACAGCGGCGCCTATTGGATTCATCTGTTCCCCGTGCACAGTTTTGTCTGGATCAAACAGATGGAACCGACGTTGCAGATTTATTGCATGAATCTTGACTGGCTTAAGAAATATCTGGAGAAGAATCCAGAGGCCCTCAAACATGAAATGGCGGATGGAGATCGTCTCATTCTGACGGCTTCGACGAAGGAATTGCAGGAGTTTCTCGTCAAGCACGTCACGACCGAAGACGCGTTTCGTGAGTGGGGAACTTTTGCCAAACTTCAGCCCGTCGAAAAACCTGTGACACCGAAAACGCCTTCGACGGAAAAGCAAGACACTCCGAAGAAGCCGTAGCAGAGCACGAAATGTCGATCGCAAGAAAGGTAGCAAAAAGCAATACGTTTCCGTCGAAATCCGGTATTGGTTCAAAAACGAAATTCTGAAGGAGAGAATTCATGTCGGCAGGAAAAAGAACGTTGTGGGTGGCGTGCGGCGTGGTGGGTCTGGTCGCCGGTTCGAGTTCGGCGATGGCGCAGTGGGAGGTGTTTCAGGACCCTGATGTGGAATCGCAGTGCGGGGTGGTCAACACCCAAAGTCTGGAATTCGTGGTTCGATCCTGCGACGCAGCCCTTGTGCTGGTGACGGGTGACGATCTGGGTTTCGGCAACACGACCGTGACTGAG
>CAIVHJ010000176.1 GCA_903905665.1 uncultured Phycisphaerales bacterium | reverse complement strand
TACATTTCTCAAAAAACGCCGTCGTCCGACGTCCCCCGAGGTCACAGGTCATCTCATCGACAAAACTTCGTTCTGCCAGTCGTCGTTCCATCGCTCGCCTCCTGATCCCATCTTGATCCTTGATCCAACACTCCCCACACTCTACCATGTCTGTCAAGGTTATTCAGAAGGCTCTATAATTGAACTCATCCGGCGGGCCAAACAGAATCTGCCGGAATTGATTTGCAGGCGGAGGGTTCCGGATCACTCGCGACAGATCATTTCGCGGAATATGAGGATATTAGTCAGGATGAATCTTCAGCGTTACAAGGAAAAGATCGTGGACAAACCGGCCTTGCTCGAGGCAGTTTCAAACTCGCGTCGGGATGGTCGGACGGTGGTGTTGTGTCACGGTTGTTTCGATATTGTCCATCCGGGTCATCTTCGTTATTTGCAGGAAGCCGGTCACCACGGTGACATTCTGGTGGTGTCGATCACCGGTGATGCCGCCATGGACAAGGGGCCGGAACGCCCTTATGTTCCCCAGGAACTCCGCGCGGAAAATCTGGCTGCCCTGGAATTCGTCGATTGGGTTTATGTCGATCCCCACGAAACCGCAGCCGACGTGATTGAGTCCATCCGGCCGGATGTGTATGTCAAAGGTCAGGAGTATGCCCAGTCGCTCGACCCCCGGTTTCTTCAGGAGCGAGAGTTGGTGGAGCAACTGGGCGGTCAGGTGGTTTTCACCAGCGGAGAAGTGATTTTCAGTTCAACCGATCTGGTTCGGCGGCTGGGGCGCGACTCGGAACTGGAAATGCGTCGGTTGAAACTGATTTGCGGACGATATCAAATCACACAGGAGAAGATCGGCGAGTGGATCGGCCGTTTTTCCCGATTGCGGGTGCTGGTGATCGGCGACACGGTGATCGACCGCTACGTTCTTTGCGATGCCATCGACATCGCCAGCGAATCTCCGATTCTGTCGCTCAAGCAGTTGGATGAGCGTCTTTATGTGGGGGCGGCGGGAGTGGTGGCCCGTCATTTGGCGCAGCTGGGAGCGCACGTTTCGTTGTTCACGTGTCTGGGCGAGGACGAGCTTTCCCACTGGGCGATTAAACAACTGCAAACCGACGGCGTCGAGATTCATTCGATGCTCACCCGCCACCATCCGGTTGTCAAAACGCGCTATCTTGTGGAAGAATCGAAACTCCTGAAAGTAGAACAATCCGAAAATCAGCCGATGGACTCGCGGACAGTTCATGATGCTGCGGACCAATTGCTTTCACAAGCAGCTTCGGTGGACGCCGTGGTGTTCTGCGATTTTGGATATGGTGCCGTGACCGACGGAATGCTGCTGAAAATCCTCGATCCACTTCGGGAGCGGGTAGGAACGATAGTGGCAGATGTCAGTGGGGCGCGCGGAACGCTGCTGAATTTCCGCCACGTGGACCTATTCTGTCCCACCGAACGCGAACTTCGGGAGGCGCTGCAGGATTTTGATGAGGGGCTTTCTACGGTGGCCTACAAAATGCTACGCATCACCCAGGCCCGCCACTTGATGGTGACGCTGGGCCGCAACGGTGTCGTCACTTTCGATCGCCCCTCCCAGGACCCCACTTCGCGCGACTGGGATGGACGTTTGCGGAGCGAGTTTCTGCAGGCACTGGGCGGACTCGCGATCGACCCGATGGGATGCGGTGATGCTTTTCTGTCGGGTTGTACGCTGGCTTTGGCGTGCGGGGCCAACCTGATGCAATCCGCCTACCTCGGCAATGCCATGGCCACTCTGGAAGCCGCGGAACTTGGAAACATCCCCGTCTCTGCCACGCGATTGCTTCAATTCCTCGCCACGCGACCTGAACTGCATGATAGCGATTGAAGAATCTTCGTGGTCGGTCTCATTCGGCTTGCATCCTATTGCTCCGGGCGGGAAGAATCCGATTCGTCGGCGGGAAGAGTGGTCAATCCTTCGAACAAAGCGGTGCCGATCCGAACGAGCGTAGCCCCTTCTTCGACGGCGACTTCAAAATCCGATGACATCCCCATCGACAATTCGCGGAACTCCGGGCCGACTTTTTGGCGTTCGTGAAGATCGTCGGACAATCCCCGGAGACGGGCAAAGACGAACCGGGAATTTTTCGGGTCCTCGGAATACGGGGCCATCGTCATCAAGCCCACGAGTTGGAGGTTGGGCAAATGACGGACCTGATCCACCATGACGTCAATCGCCGCCACCGGGATGCCGAACTTGGCTTTTTCATCCGCGACGTTAACCTGAAGCAAAACTTCGACGTTTCGCTTGAGAGCGGAAGCACGATGTTGAATCGCTTCCGCGAGTCGCAGGCTGTCCACCGAATGAATGATATTGCACCATTCCAGCAGCGAGGCGAGCTTGTTCCGCTGAACATGCCCGACCATGTGCCACCGGGGCAAAGGAGGCACCCCGCCAAGATCCAACCGGTGAATTCGATTGGCGCTGTCCCAGATCATGGAGGCGCGACGCACCAGTTCCTGAACCCGATTCTCGGCCAGTTCCGTTTCGCCAAGTTCCAGCAGCGCGCGGATCAGATCGGTCCCCACATTTTTGGTCACCGCCACCAGTTGAACCGATCGTGGATCACGCTGGACCCGCGCGCAAGCATTTCCGATTCGATCCCGGACCCGCCGAATATTGTCCTTCAGGATCCGGCGCAGGTTCTGCGGACCCGTGACGTTCGATGGAATTGTATTGACCGTAACGTCCATTTTTGAAATGATAAGGCGATGCCGCCAATTTCGATGGATTATATTATCTATACCCTCCCGAACGAACCGTGCCCAGTCTCGTTTCTGGAAATGTTTGGAAATGACCAACCGGTCGAGGTGGAAATCGGGTGCGGTAAAGGGAGATTTTTGCTCGAACAGGCACGGGCCCATCAGGATAGAAACTACGTCGGAATTGAGTGGGCGAACAAATATTTTCGCTTTGCTGCCGATCGGATGGCCCGGTGGGGTCTGGCCAACGTGCGAATCATTCGCACGGACGCCAAACTGTTCATAACCCGATATGCTCCACCGGATTCCTTGGCCGCCCTGCACATCCATCATCCCGACCCGTGGCCTAAAAAGCGGCATCACAAACGGCGATTGATAGATCCGGCATTTGTCGAGGCCGTCGGCCGAGTTTTGCAGGACGGCGCCGCCTGTTCCATTCAGACCGATTCGGCCGACTATTTCGAAGTGATTGAAAAACTTTTCGCCGACCGAGCCGAGTTTCAGTCGTCTGTACGTGTCATTCAATCCGGCCAGACCGGTGACGGACTGGTTCCCACCAATTATCAGGTTAAATACCAGCGAGACGGACGGACGTTTTATCGGCTTGTTTTCATCCGCGTACCACGTTCATCTCAGCCCTCTGCGCTGGGATCATGACGGATTGGACAAATCAGTTTGAAAAATGGAGGTCGATGTGGTAGGCGCGGTCGAAGGCTTCCTCGAACGGGAAAACATCCTGGAAATCCTCCTTGTCGTCGTGAGATTGCTTTTGCAGAAAATCATTTTCCACCAAAGCAAAAACAATCTCGCCGAAATCCTGAGTCCGTCGGATGTTCCAGTGATGAAGCACCACGCGGGCCAGCGCGCCCCATCGTTTCACGGCGAAGTCCCGAAGTCCCCAGCACAACGACTGGCCGGACACGTGGCGGTTGAACGTTTCAAGCCCCCCGGCGCGGCTGATGAGTTCCTGAATCGGTTCGGGCAACTGTTCGTTCTGATACAATGACAGAAGTTGTTCAAAATCCAGCTGGTTCTGGGTCATGAATTCGTGCAACGTCTGTTGCGGTTCGGTGAGTTCGCCGTGCAGGTTCGCCACAGTAAATGTCAAACCCTCCTGAACGAACGCAAAGGCATCCGGTGGATATTTCCCCACCTCTCGAACGACCTGCATGAAATCCTTGTGCGGTGCGCTAACCATGGTTTGAGTTCAAAAAATCCAACTAGTCCCCAAAGGGGTCGATGACCGTCTTCAGGGTTCCTGCGATTCGGAGTTTCCCCGATTCCCGGATTCCGGATCGGATTCGGATTCCGAAGAGGAAGGTCCGGCGGGTCCCAATTGCTCCAGAACGTCTTCGATGGGCACGACGAGTCGTCGCTGATCCTGAGTCTCCAACACAACGAGCTGGGTCAGAATCTGCCGGTCCACGACTATACCTTCTTCCATCGCGGTGCGAATTTGCCGGCCCATTCTGGGAAGTCGGGATTCCAATTCCTCATAGGACTGTTGTTCGTAACGCAGACAACATTTGAGCCGCCCGCACCGGCCCGAAACCTTGGTCGGATCGAGCGTCTGCTTCTGCAACTTGGCCATTTTCATGTTGATCTGCCGGAGGCTTTTCAGGAAAGTCCGGCAGCAACACTCCTGCCCGCAGGTTTCGTAATCGGCCAGCAACCGAGCTTCGTCTCTCGCCCCGATCTGCCTCATTTCGATTCGCGTGTGATATTCGCCGGCAAGGTCCTTAACCAGTTCCCGGAAATCGACCCGATTATCGGAAAAGAAATAAAAGATGATCCGTTCCCCGCCGAACAGGTGCTCGCATTCGACCATTTTCATGGGCAGGTTGCGTTGCTGTACATGTTCGTCGCAGCGGGCGAGTTTCTCGCGCGTTTTTTCGCGCATGTGTCGTTCTTCATTGAGGTCTTCGAGCGTGGCTTCGCGGAGAATTTTTCCGCAGTTGGGTTTGAAGAAATCTTCTCCGCTGCGTTCGGCATAACCGGCCAGATTTTGGCGAGGGATGGAATGGGAACAACCGCTGCACGTGCGCGACAGATGGTTCCCGATTTCGATCCCGCGTTCAGTTTGAACGACGACTTTGGCCCCGCAGGTGAAACGGATGCCGGGTTTGTAACTGAATTCCCCGACGTATTTCATATAACCATAGCGAACCGCCGTCGTCAGAAGAGTTCCTTCGGGCAGACCCGTTCCGGTTTCGCTCGGTTGTCCCGGGCATCCGGCGACACCCAGTGGGATGACTCGTATTTCGGAATGAAACATCGTTACAATTCCTACTCTTGTGGAAACCATTTTATCGCAGACGCCCCGAAACTTCAAAAATTTATCGTGATGGGGCGTAAAGATGGGCAAGCCGCATGGCCAGATTCTCCAGACACAGGGTGGTGTTGGCATTCAGGTGAATTTGGGCCTCCGCCTGAACCGTCCAGCCGATTGAGCGTGGAATCCAGTCGTGCTTCATCCGAGACCCTGCCTGACGAACTATCTCCAAATCGGCTGTGTTGCAGCACCGCTCCTGCTGACCGTGCGTCAGTTTCAACACATCGTCATAAAAAGTCGCCACAAGCGTCAAAATTTGAGTGAGCGCTTGGCGGACGGCGTCGGTTTCGTTGATTTCCTCGTCGCCCAGCCGAGACCGGTGGGCCAACTGATCCGCCTGATCTTCCAGAAGATGCGCCCATTCCAGCGCGCTTAGCACAGATAAATCCTTCAGCGGTGTGATCACGTTCCGGTTGATTTCGTTCAATCCGTTTTCCAGGCACTGCACGGATCGTCCCAATGAGCCTTCACCCAGGGCTGCCGCAAAGCGAATCAAATCCGCGTTGATATCCGAATGACGACCCTGGAGCGTCTCGTGCACAAACGAAATCGGCAAAGGCGAAAACGGGATGCTCCGGCAACGCGATCGGGTCGTGGGGAGCAGAGAATCCAGCGCGCGGCAGATCAAAATCAGAAAAGTTCCGGGCGGAGGTTCTTCGAGCGTCTTAAGCAGGGCGTTTTGGGCGGCGGATGTGAGTTTTTCGGTTTCGCGCAGGACAAAAACCTTGCGTGATCCCAAGGCGGGTTTTTTGTGGGCGGCGTCGAGGACGAACTGACGAATGACATCGATGCCGAGATCAAGCCCTTTCCTCGCGCGAACTGAAGGATCGTCATGAAACCGGATCAGGCGTCGATGAATCAGATGATAATCAGGGTGAGAATCGGTCTCCATCAACCGACAAGAGGAACACAATCCGCAACTGTCAAACCATTGTTTGCCGTCCGGGGCATATTCAGACGAGCATTCATTGTGACAGACCGGTTTTTCGCACAACAGCAATTGCGCGTAAGCCCGTGCGAGCGTTTCTTTTCCAATCCCGTCGGGGCCGTGAAACAAATACGCGTGCGGAATGCGATCCCCACCGATCGCGGACTGCAAAATGACCTGGGCCCACCGCTGATGTCGGACTTCAAAGATCGACATTCTATCTTTCACCCGCCCGTCGCCGCAGTGCTATCGTCTCCGACGCCGGTCTAGGACAAATTCATGGTCATGAGGAATTCGGCGTTCGTTTTTGTCTTGATCAGTCGGGCGCGGAGCAACTCGACGGATTCAATCGGATTCATGTCGCTCAATACGCGCCGGAGTTTATAAACCAATTCGAGTTCCTTGGGATCGAGCAGCAATTCCTCTTTGCGCGTTCCGCTGGCGGGAATATCCAGCGCGGGCCAGATTCGACGATCCACCAGACGCCGATCCAGATGAAGTTCGCTGTTTCCCGTTCCCTTGAATTCCTCAAAAATCACTTCGTCCATTTTGGAACCGGTGTCCACCAGTGCCGTGCCGATGATCGTCAGCGATCCGCCTTCCTCAATGTTCCGGGCGGCGCCGAAAAACCGCTTGGGTTTTTGCAGGGCGTTGGCGTCAATTCCACCCGACAAAATCTTTCCGGAATGGGGAATCTCGGTGTTGTAGGCGCGGGCCAATCGCGTGATCGAATCGAGCAAAATCACGACGGACCTTCCGTATTCGACCATCCGTCGCGCTTTCTCGATGACCATTTCCGCCACCTGCACGTGTCGGCTGGCGGGTTCGTCGAACGTGGAACTGATAACTTCCGCCGTAGTAGCCCGCTCCATTTCAGTCACTTCCTCCGGCCGCTCATCGATCAGCAAGATGATGCAAAAAATATCCGGATGGTTATGGGAAATGGCGTTGGCCATTTTCTGCAGAAGGACTGTTTTTCCGGTTCGGGGCGGCGCCACAATCAACATACGCTGTCCCTGACCGATCGGAGTGGCCAGATCGACGATCCGCATATTGAGTTCTTCCGGTGTGGTTTCCAGAAACAGCCGCTTTTCGGGATGCAGCGGGGTCAGATCTTCAAAGTTGGATTTTTCGGTGACGGATTCCGGGTCTTCGTAATTGATGGCCTCCACCCGAAGCAGAGCGAAATATCGCTCTGATTCCTTGGGGGGCCGAATCTGACCCGACACGATGTGACCGGTTCGCAAACCGAATCGCCGAATCTGCGACGGACTCACGTAGATGTCGTCCGGGCACGGCAGATAGTTGTACTCCGGACTCCGCAAAAACCCGAACCCGTCCGGCAGAATCTCCAGCACGCCCTCGCCGTACATCAGGCCGTTCTGCTGGATTCGTCGCTTGAGAATCTGGAAAATCAAGTCCTGCTTTTTCAGGCCGCTGACTTCCTCGATGCCCTCTTTCTTGGCAATTTCATGAAGATCGACGGCGGTCATCTTTTGCAGATCGGTAATGTGCAGCTCGCCTCGTTTGACCTCTTCATATTTGGCCTGGGTTTCATCTTCGAGTTGCTCCGAGGCGGGACGGGGCGGAGCTTCGTCGCTCCGTCGGGATCGTTCGTCGGTCGTCACCGCTGCCGGCACATCCTCATCCGCCTCATTGCGAGGGCCGTTGTCGGGCAACCGCCGAGTTCGAGGCCGGGATGAATTGCGCGTTCCGTTTTTCATCCCGTTGTCATCTGAGTCCTGAATTCTTCTGGGCATTGAAACATTCCTCCTGATTGTGAATTCCCCCGATGGGGGAAAGCCGGCATCACACCCATGGGAGTGATATGCGGCCGTTGTAGGTCTTCTCTATTCATCCCGTATTTGAATATGACGACTTGCGGTCGTCTGTGGGTCTTCCTTGTTTATAAAAGCGTCAGGAATTCGATTTTGATGTTGTTAACCGCCGGAAAAGAGTTTCTACTTGCTGGTTCAACGCGTGTAAATCGGAATTGTTCTCCACAATATAATCGGATTTTGCCTTCTTGGGATCCAGCGGGCCCTGTGATTTTTCCCGTCGGTGGATTTCCGACTCCGGCCATCCTCGCAGAATGGCCCGCTCCCGCCGAATCCGATCATCCGTTTCCACATAAATGACTTTGTCGCACAAACGATCCAGTCCGGTTTCATAAAGCAGCGGACTGTCCAACACGATCATTCGAATTCCCGGATCGGATTCATACTGTGCGATCAGACGGCTACGACGTTCGGCAATCAACGGATGCGTCAACTGTTCCAGTTTCAACCGATCCGAAACATCCCGAAAAACACGATCCGCCAGCGCCCTTCGATCGCACCGGCCCGAAACGTCGTACAACCCCAATCCCCACCATTGCTCCAGTTGTCGGCG
>CAIVHJ010000175.1 GCA_903905665.1 uncultured Phycisphaerales bacterium | reverse complement strand
TGCAGATTCCGCTCGGCAGCCGATTCAATGGTCCGGAATTCCTTGACCAGCTTCCCCGGCAGCGCGACGTTTTCACGCAGAGTCTCCAACTCCTTCGGGAGCTTTCCAAGAATCCTGTCCGCTTCGTCGATGCATTTCTTGAGTGTTTTGACCTGTTCTTCGCTCTTGTGCCACATGGGATGCAACGCCTGCCTCTGTTGCTCGGAAAGTTCGGTCACCTGAGCCCGAATCGAGGCGACCCGTTTTTCGGCTTCCTGATGTATTTCCTTGAGCACGTCCCGCAAACGATTCGTTCGCGCAACGGCATCGTTCAGGTCCTCCAGTGCCGTCACGGCTCCGTCCTCCGCCTGCTTGAGCTGGGCGGCGATACCCTGCCCCTCGGAAACCACCTGCCGGTTCTGACTCACCGCGTTGTCCATCGTCGTCTGGAACTGCGTGGTTGCTTTGTGAACGAGCTGCGTCAAACGTTCCACCTGCTCCATTTGTTTCTGCGACTTCTCCAGAAGTTGCCCCGGTTTGTCCAGCAGCATCCGGGCGTTGTCCACCATTTGGCTCAAATTCGTACAAAGATCGCTTATCCCTTCATGCGCCTCTTCGGCGGATTGTGATATACGCTTCTCGCCTTTGACCACAATCTCATCCATCACCCTTTGCTTCTGCACCAGCACATCCGTGAGTTCCTGACGCGTTTGATTCAACTGCTGCGTCCATTGCTCCCGAACGCCGGTGAGTTCCGAAACCACACGCCGGGTTTCCTCGCGTTCCTTGCCCAGCCGTTGCTCCTGAGCACTCAGGTCTTTTTCAATGTTTTCAAATCGCCGAAACCGCACATCAATCGCAGCCAAACGCTTGTTCCGCTCGACTTCCTGACCTTGATATCCCCCAACCCAATTCTGAATTTCCTGCCATTTTTTGTTGATCACCCGTTTGCACTCGTTGATCTCCTGATCAAACGACGCCTGCCGGGCCGTCAACTTTTTGTCGATGAAATCCGCACGATCCGTCAATTTTTGATCCTGCTCGACCAACTGCACGGCCAACCGCTGCACCTCGCGAATATGCTGTTCCAGCAGACTGTCGCGCTCCACAACTCGCTTTTCCTGCGCATCGAGATGATCCGACATCCGCTGCATTTCCGTCAGTTTAGCGCACAGCGTTTTTTCCTGATCCGCCAGATTCTTTTCCTGCTCCTGCAGGGTCACGGTCAGGCGATGCAATTCGCGGAGTTTGGCTTCGACCACCCCCTGATGCTCCGCAAACCTCAATTCCTGAGCCTGCAAACGCGCGCTGAGCCGATGCAACTCCGTAATCCGATAATCCGTGTCCGCCGCCGTGGACTCCAACTGCTGAATCTGGGTCTCCAGCGACTGAACGTATTGATTGGTGATATCGGAAATCGTGTCGTCCATCGCATCGCCCTCGGTGGAATTCACCGCCGGATTCGGAGCAACCGACACCATTTCGTCAATGACTTTCTTGACCCGAACTTCGTCAATTACCTTGGCGCCATCTGAATAAGCACTGATCAACAGATTATCGCACAAATTGTTGATTAGGCGCGGCACGCCGTTCGTGAACTGATGGATCACTTCGTAAGCTTCTTCCTGAATGATCCGACTCTTCCCCCCCGCCGTCGCCAGACGGGATACCACGTACTTCTCGGTCAGGTTCCGGCTCAACGGAACCAGATGATACATCCGAAATATACGCTGCCGGAGTGGTTTGCACGCGGGGGTTTGCAACTTCGTCTGGAGATCCCGCTGACCCAGCAAAACAATCTGAAGCAACTTACCGTTGGATACTTCAAAATTCGAGATCAATCGCAATTGTTCCAGATCACGCTCCGTCAGGTCCTGCGCATCGTCCATCACCAGAACGCACAGGCGTTCTTTCCCTCGCTCGGTCAACAAAAATTCCTCCAGCGCGCCGATCTGATCCATGGTGCTTTTGTTGTCGATCGCGATACCAAATTCGCGGCACAGGCCCTGCAAAAGGTCTAATCCCACCAGTCGCGAAATACTCATCCACGCGACCGTCGCCCCGGACCCCAATTGCTGAGCCACCATCTGACCTACCAGCGTCTTGCCCGATCCGACGTCGCCCGTGATGACCACCAGTCCCTTGCGCTCCTGCACCGAATACAAGATCGACGCAACCGCCTCTTCATGCTGGGGGGTCTTCACAAAAAACTTCGGATCCAGTGTGCTTTGGAACGGCGTTTCGGTAAGGCCAAAGTATTCCGTGTACATAATGCTCAACTCCGTTTGCTAAAGGTAGGCAACCCTCCGATGGCACGGATTATCGGTACTTCCGACATGGATATCGGTCGTGGAGTGGGTCTTCTTGACCATTCTTTTTTTAATTCGCCATCGGGGACTGGTCTTCCGATTCTCCCCGCGAACGACTCGATTCCACACGCGATCAAACCCCCTTATCAATACTGATACAACCACCGACAATCCCCCGCCTCTCATTGCACAAGTCCCCGTGCTCCGCCATGACTCTTTCTGTGAGTTGATTGAGAGAGTGGGGGTTCATGTCGAAGGTGGAGTTTCAATCGGGTGATACGACATGCCGCGCCCGATCCAATGATGAAAAATGAACGCACCGCTTTAAGTCTGACGATGCACTTGTAATTTTCCCTTGGCCGTCCGCCGATAATCATCCTGTATCCAAACAATAGAACACTGAGATGACGTCTCGGAAGACAGAGGTCCCTTACGCGATATGGTCATTCCAAAATCAATCCTACGCCGAAAGTCCCCTTCTGCTTTTGCGACAATTCCGAAGATCGCACCAGGACTGTCTCCTGGGGACGCCTCTATCCCGAAGGCAGAATCCAGTCGAATTCTGTGTCCGATTTGCGGGGAAAAAACGCTATTTCAGTCCGGAAAACTCCCACAATCATTTGAGTGCGGGAAATGTCACCAGCAGCTTCAACCTGCATCTTCAATTCAACACCGATGTCTTAACTGCGGCAGGATTTCCAAATATCTCATCACCGCGTCGGACCAAAAAGTTCCATGCGAATTCTGTGGAACCTCCAGTGTCATTCCAATATCTCCAGGCCGACCTACCAATCATGCCATTTCCACCAGGTTTGGACTTCCAAGTATCGTCATCTCGATTGTGATCGTGCTCAGCTTGATCATGGGCGGCATGTTTTTATGTTTCCGCGCCGTCTCCGTTATTTATTGACGTGCTCCGTTTGTATGACTCCAAAAAATAGGATTAAGCCCCCCCTTAATCACACCGATATTTCTCCTGAGACCGTACAAAATGAACTATCCCGCTCAGGTACACCCAGCCTCTTGCGGGACTGACCCAACAACAAAGACATCGGAATCCAAAACGACAGTCGCCGGTGCAACGCCGAACTCGTGCAGCAAACACATGAATTCGTTGGTTGAAATCGAGGAGCAAGCGACACCCAACCTCGGCCCGAACCGTTTGAGGGCCTCCGTGGACCCCTCTCTGCCCTCTTCGCCTCCGATCACCACAACGATCAAATTCCAGTGCGTGCGATGTCTGCACAGTATTGAACTTCCATCGAACCACGTGGGATCGACCATTCGCTGCGGGAAGTGCCATCGCCGACTTCGGCTTCCAAAATCGTTCCGTTGCAAGTGCCCTCATTGCGGCCGAATCTCCTCCTATGATCGCAAGCAATCGGGGCAATCCACACCGTGTCTCCAATGCGGAAAACGAATCTCCATCCCCATTCAAACGCTTTCTTCAAAACGTCGTCGTCGAAAACACCATCTTCGCGTGAGTTCCAGTATTCTCCCGCTTTTCTTTTCCGTCATCATGCTCATCGTCGGCATCTTAATGTGTTTCCGACTGCTGAGTAGCTACTGACATCCGTTCGTTAACTCGATCCACCTTTATCTCAGAACACGAAAGTCTCTCCAGGACACTTGAAGATCACCCCATCACTCCCCTCCTTCTCAGGGAGGGTCAAGGGACGTTTTGTGTATAAAGATCACAGCAATTCGCCGGGACATCGCCGATTGGCATAAGCGATGCTTGAATTACGAATACTTCAGGGACAAAGGAATCTGGGGTCGGCTAGGATGCCGGTGATTTGGATTTTCGGCGGATCATACGAATAGTTCCCACCACCACAAGAATGGCCAGCAAACACAGAATCAGACCCGTTGCGGTGTTGCTTGATGTTTGATGCGTGAAAACGAGTTCTTTCTGAGTGGGGTCGGCAATTGCATTGAGCAATACTGCGAGTCGAACGCCTCCTTGTTGGAACCGGAGCTTGATGATCGGCAGGGCACGGTCGATGTATGCCTGATCCAGTTCATGCGATTCGGGAATGGCATACCCGTCTTCCTTTGCATAGCGAAAACTCTCCGTCGCCCACTGCTGGGGATCGAGCGTGGACCACGTTTGGAATTCCTCGTCGGTGATTTGATTTCCCAGTTCATCCGCCAGGTCTTCCCAGTTCTGATGAAATTGCTCGAGCAACTCGATATCCCACACTTCGTGGAGATTGGCTTTCTTGCCGAGAAAAGTCACTTCAATATCGTTTCCACCGCGGTCTTTTTCGTACGAAAGATGCATGGGCTGGTGCAGGTCGCCGACAAAATGGATCAGGAACTTCATCGCCTCTTGTCGCGTATTTTCATCGGCGGACGAATCCCGCAGTGTGTGTGAAAAATTGATGACCGCCTGTACCACGCATCCTTCGGACGGACAATCCCGTTCAAGGTTGAATTCGTCGGCCTCCGGTGGGACGTTGGAGTAATGCAGAGGCGCCGACCACCGATACTGACGTTTGGAACGGACTTCATCCGCCCAGGTGCTGACTTCCGTCATCGTTTGCGGGTCGAGCAGATCATTCACCATTTTCTGGGCTTCTGGAGTAAGCCGCTTTTCTGCAATCCGCGCGACGATCTTGTGCCCGTCCGGCCCCCAACCCCAAACAGCGGCACCACTCCATCCCACCACCCACAAAGTCACAAAAATGATTCGCCAATTTAACATCCGTTCTATTGTATCCAATTCCCCATGACTTGTGTGAACGAAAAAAAACGGGCTTGCGGGCTTCGATTCTAACCCCTAAATAGAGAGATCTGGAGACCCCGCGGAAAAAATTATCTTTACACCTTTTTTGTCCGTCCAAAAATTACCTCGATGACACTAATTACTCAACTTTGCAAAAGTTCAGAAGTAGATTAAATGGGCACTGTTCCGCGAATCTTGGCGGGATGCCATAATTAGT
>CAIVHJ010000174.1 GCA_903905665.1 uncultured Phycisphaerales bacterium | reverse complement strand
TGTCCAGATGGCTCGTCCGTCATTAAATGAATAATCCTGTCGTGGCTCAAACATCACGAAGAATATCAACTATTCTCTTGCAACGCCTTTATTAACAAAGAGTTATGAGGAGAAGAAAACCGGATCGGAACAGACCAGATCGACCGAATCGGAAGTCGCTGGGACAATTTCAATCTGTTTTTATCTCGCTTGTCGAAATAAAAACTGCGAGTACAGTGGCGGATATGAGTTTTGATTGGCACAGATTGGAGACGATTCGGGTGCTTTTGCAGAGCGGTACATTTCCTGAATCTTCGTTGCTGATTCAGACTTTGACGGATTATCGGCGGAGTTTTGACGAACAAATTCGGGGAGACCTCGCTCGCACGGTTCGGCAATTGTCGGATTGGGCGACGGAACTGATGCCGATTCGTCATCGACGATTCTTCCCTCAAGGGAATCCGAAAACTGCTCAAGACCTCGACGCGTTTCAATCTCAACCGGATTCCATCACGCAAGCGTTGTGCAAAGACCTCGAAGCGAATCATCGGTTGTTGGTGCAGACGGATTCCTGGTCGGGGAATCGGCAGGAGCGTGAGTGTTGGCTGGCGGTACAGCAGTTTTTCACCGATGCATTGGCGCTGGCGGATCGATTGTATCGCTGGGAAAACAATCTGCCGATTCATACGCGCACGTCGTCTGAACTAATGAAGCGTGGATTTGCGGAATCGGCAACTTCGTACGATCGGTTTCAGGCGGTTGCGAATCTCATCGACCACGTTTTGCCCGGCGGATGGAATCTCAAATTGTTGTACGGTATGGCGCCGTGGTTGTGGTACAACGGATGGATGCGTGTTACGTCTTGGTCGATTCTCCAGTGGACCCGATTTCTCGAACGGGCCGGTTTTATGGTGGAGTCGGGCGCGCTGGGCGAATATCGAGAGGGGGACGGGCCGGTCGTTCATGTTCGCGGTGATGAGTGGTTGAGCGATTCGTATTTCTTTGAATCTCCTCGAGGTCGGACGCGTCACAATCTCATTTTGGCAATGTCACACCGGCACTCGATTCTGGATTTCGGGCCATTGCACGAAGCCCTGCACGATCTGGATCACGCCGTGTGGGGGAATGAAACCTATTTTCCGCCGTCGGCTGAAAGAAACCCGAATATCGTATTTGTTCGATCGGGAGCGGGTCACTCGATGGAGCCAACACTCGCTCAGTCGGCTGGGATACTGATGGACGCCCGGATGCCGCTGCTGTTGGCGGCCGACGGAGGAGGACCATATCTGATGTACGGTCAGCAGATGCGTGTCAAGCGGGGTATTCGGATGCTGGTCGATTACGTGCATCAACGATCGCAAGGGACCGGAAGGAAGACATACATCGTTCCGATTACGCTGGATGACGTAGTGTTCTATGTTCGCGGATTCGATCCGTCCATCACGGTCACGCTTCATCGGCCGATTTGTTCGGATGATATTCCGCTGCCGCTCGATCCGCCCGATCCGCAACAGATCAACTGGGGCGACCCGCTGCTGAATCATCTGGAGTGTTTGTACTTGTGCCACACGGGTCAGGTCCGCCACGGCTGGCAAAGCCCGGACGTGATCGAAACTGTTCGTCGCGCTCACGAGCAACGCCCACGCCGCTTAAAATTAAGTTCATTGAAATCTCACCCTTCCTTATACGACTTGTCCCGTCGCATCCCATCATGATTCAACCACCAGTCGCTATTCAGAATCACCCCTCAAGTCGGCTATGGGTGCGGCCGTCAGATGAAGTTTGATTTCGAGTTGGTTCCCTTCAAGCGACACCAGCCCGTACTCTTTATTGAAATCTCGAAAGATAAACTGATGATCGTTATTTTGAATGACGGCCAATTTGGGGTCGAGATGAGATTGCAGATGGTGATAGGCTTGGGTGGCCGTGGATGCGTTTTCGTAGGGAACGAGCAAGAGTGAATGGCGGCCGTCCCGATCCGTTTGAAAATCGGCATACCATCCGAAGGTCGTACCATACAGACTCAGAATGTCGCCTTCGCCCAGCGTATAAACCTCTGAAAGCGAGAACGGCCCGCGCACGATCAATTCAGAACCCGGCACCAACCCTTCGTGTTTCCATTCGGTTGGAGCGTCGATCGGTTTCTCGTCGGGAATCGCTGCAAGCGTTCGGCGCGCAAGTTCCACCATGACCGACATGAGACGGTCGTCACCCTTGAAATTGTCGATTTGAATGTAGTCGCGGCCTTTTTGCGCCAGAATTTGAAACCGATTGCCGGTGTGACGTCCGCTCAAGCCGTCGATTCGTGATTCCTTTCCGCGTTTATGGAAATAGAGACCCATTGCGGCGGTGGCGTTGTCCAGTTCGTAAATCTCCAAATCGATTCGGGAATCTGCGTTTTGATAGGATTGCACGGTAAGCCGCTGGAACCCCATTTCCAGAAACAGTTCGGCGGCTCCATCGATGGAATTGAACAAGTCCTGCTTGATGAAAGCTTGGGGAGGACCGAGCCGGACCCAACCCGGCAAAAAACCGTCGCGCGGCAGGATATCACCGGGCGTCCTTTCCGCCGATTGCGTTGCTGAAACTGGGCGACCGGTGATGTCAGTGCTCTGACAACCCACAATGCATGAGATTGCTGAAGTCCAAATTGCGATGATCGCGATTCGATTCATAAAATTGCACCCACTCCCCTTGCGTGTCCTCTTGGATAACTGCTCGACGGATATCCTTGTATCATCTTCCCTATCTAAAGAACATTCCATGTTCTGCGCTGATTTCAACGAAAAAAAGATATAATTCATTTATTTGCAGTAGGTTACGTGGTTTCAGTGGCACTTGAAGATGGGTTCGTTTGGTAATTTTGCATAGAGGGGAGGGAGATAGCCGGAAGCCGGTAGCGGGCAGCAGGAAGAGAATTATGAATTATGAATGAGGAATTATGAATTAAGAACACTGGCTGGCGCCTCTTCAAAAAATACATCTCCTTGGGATGATTGCATCACAAAGAAATCGAAGACCGTATCCATAGCCAAGAATATCCGTACCCTGGCTGATTGTCAGCCTCGACTTATACCCCTCACCCTACCCTCTCCCCTCGGGGGAGAGGGATCGTAAAGAGTCTCACTATGTAAACTTACTCAGTGGTCTGTTGCGGCAACCGGAAGCCGGTGGGCGGGAAGGAAATGGAGATATAAAATGCGGAATTCGGAGTGCGGATTTCGGAATGGGAATCACAAAGCTCGAGCTTTGTGCCTCCATCGCGGAGGACGCAGAGAAATTGAAAATGAAAAATGGAAAATTGAAAAGAAAAAAGTGAAAAGGAATTTGACCGAGGAGCATGCCGAGAACGCGGAGAAATGGAAAATGGGAAAGCGAAAAGAGAAAAATGAACGTTGAGATGTAATGGAGGCAACGCGCAGGCTAAAGCCTGCGGCTCGTTATTGTGCGGATTTGTATCACCATTCAAAGAACAATAACACCTGATCGGGGATGGCTAAAGTCGCGTGGGTCGTTGCACCAGAAATTTCCCTTGATGTTGAGTCGTCGGGGGCCAAGGAAGTTTCTCGCCGCCCTTCGGGCGTGCCGCTAAACGGGGGATCGTCGTTAGTCGTTCGGTCTCGGACCTGTCTTCTGCACGCTCCCTGACGGTCGCGTCTCTGATAAGCGTGAAGCGAGAGAAGACCCTCCCCTAACCCCTCCCTTTCAGGGAAGGGAGCTCATTGCACGATCCCCTGACAATTGCATGCTTCCTGACAGTCGCGTTTCTGGTGGAACCAATACATACATAAGACCCCCCGCTTGTGCGGGGGGCCCTGATGGATCCATTGCGAATTATGCTGAAGCACACGCGTCTTGACACCCATCTGTATATCCGGTTGTTGCAGCGCGGTTAGTGGTGTTCGTGCATTCGTTGGGACTTCCGCCAAACGGCAAGCCCTGGACAGGGAAGAAGGTATTAGGTTTTAGGTGTTAGGGATCAGCGAAGCCGGTAGCTGATGGCGGGAGAGAAGAGCACGGTTAAAGAGCAGAGGTACAGAGTCACACACGGACCCTCTGCGGGCGCGGGGAAAGGGGGAAATAATGTACTGTTTCACAGGAAGGGGAACAACCCTCCGCTGGCGCGGAGGGCTCTGAGGGGTGGAAGCGCGTGTTGAATCAGGAGTGGTTGCCAAGTCGGGGATTCCGTGGTTGTGCCCATTGAATTTTGTTATCATGGTTTCCTATCCACGGGGTGTTTCCTGAGTAGGGGTGCAGAATGGCTGACCCAATGAAACTGTATTCTCCGCTGTTCGGCAACGCGCAGGCTGAAGCCTGC
>CAIVHJ010000173.1 GCA_903905665.1 uncultured Phycisphaerales bacterium | reverse complement strand
CGTTGACTTGGAGAAGTTCATTCCGGTCGGCAAACGATTGGGACTGCTACGGCACATTCCGGAGAAAGATGAGCCTGATCTTGCAGCGATAGCCGCCTGGATCAAGCTCAATCGCAAGCCACCTATGGGGGTCACATTAACTCCCGCGCAATCACGATTCAGCTACAAAACCATTAACCAAGGAGATGCATATGCCACCAACGACAACACAGAACAACGGGAATCGACCCAAGATCGAACTCCTGCAGAACCAGCCGGTCAGGTTAAGGCTGCTTAAGCCGTCACCATATACCGGTGAGAATTCACATGGTAAGTATTATCTGTATTCAGTTGCTGATTCAGACGCCATCGAAATGGCATACTTCGCCAGCGAGGAGATCCACAATCTGATTCAGTCGAACAAACTGAAGACCGGTGCGGAGATCCAACTGACGAAGAAAGGCAAGGCTGTGGAGTTTGCGATCATTGGTCAGGCAACATCCGAGCCGGTTCCTACCATTCCAGCGTCCGCACCCACAAGCGATCCGGACAACTTTAAGGCCATACTTCTGCAATGCGTCAAGGATGCCGCTGCGGTGATCCGAGATTCTGGGATCCAGCTTGGCAACGACGAGCTACAGAAGCTTGCCACAACTCTGTTCATTCAGAGGGCAAAGAATGCATCATGAACCGACAACATATCGTTGATTCGCTGTTCACCGCCCTGGCCAGATCCGAAGAACAGCTGCACCCCACCGCAGTCTTACTCCCCAATTTTCCACGCAGCATTCAACTGGATTACTATTCATGTGGAGCGAAATCCACATACATGGTGCTGAAGTATTTCGGTAAGCGCTGCACACCTGAATCGGTTGAACGCGAACTCGGCACAGAAGAAGATGGCACATCGCCCTCCGACATCAAGCGAGTGTTGCGAAAGCACGGATTGAAAATCCATGTGAATACCGACATGGGCTTGCGGAATCTGAGAAAGGCGATCAATACAGGGTCGCCTGTGTTGGTCAGTCTGTATGATGGCTGGCACTATTCGGTTGTTCACGGGTTCTCGGATAGCCATGTTTTCGTCATGAATCCATCGCTTGGAGAGATGGGATCTCTGAAGGTAGCTGTTAAGTTGTCCGAATGGCGGAGAATTTTTGATAGGTGGGGTGTTGTTGTAAGTTCGAATGTTTGACATTCCCTTTGATTCATCGTATTTTCTTCCAGCCAGACGAACACGGTTCCTCTTTAGAACCGTTTCAGCATCACACATAAGCAAACACCGACCAGGTTGGACGTGGGTAATCTGCGACTAAGCTGCCCCCATGTTCTGTATCTGGTCGGTGTGATGCGTTCGTCTGGCTGACTTACGTGTTACCCACAAAGAGCAAGCATGGGGGTTTTTGTTGAAACGCCAGACCTAATTTAATTCACTGCCTCGGATTCTTTCGGATGAAAGATGATGAGGCATTTTTGTTTCATACAATGCGTCTACAAATTGCCCGTTCGAGGCGGGCTTGTTGTTGAATAGTTCTTGGGGCGGGGTTGGGGTTCACAGATGGGCCAATCCTTTTTCCTGATGAGAATTCGTTGGACGATCATTGATGATAAAATAAATCCACAGCGTTGGGGCGAATTGAATTCGCAATCCCAAACGCATTGGGCAATCACAAACTGGTGAGGGATACTATGCGAAAACATTTTTCGATCTTATTCATCTTTCTCGGCACATCAATCTCTGCCCAAACATTGACAACACAGATACCAACGCTGATTACCAACACCTCAGCCATGTTGCATGGCTCAGTTCAACCGGCAAATCAAACAATGATTGTTCGATTCCTCTGGGGAACGTCGTCTGGGGCCTATAGCGATAGCACAGAAGTGATGGAAAGTCCTGTTGGCGGAATCAGCATGCAGAATGTTAGTCTGCAAGTTTCTGCCCTTGTTCGCAACACGACATACTACGTAAGAACGAGCGGATCTTTCATCGGTGGATACTTTAAATCGGACGAAATCTCATTCACAACAACGACGTTGCCGCCCGAAATAAGCTCCATTGCAGTCGTGGCAAATGGTAACTCGGTCGCGGTGTCTTTCAACGTCGCACCACAGAATGCACTGACCAGTATTTCAGTAGAATATGGTCAAACTGTGGCCTTGGGTTCATTGGCCGTCGTAAGTCCCCCGAATGCCAGCGGCGATGGTATTACATCGGTGAGTTCCATTCTTAGTCCTCTCAGTCCGTTCACGACAGGTTATTACAGGATCTCTGCAACCAACATCGCCGGTAAAATCTATTCGTCGTTAGACTCTTTTAGAACAAAGTCTCTCCCTCCTACTATTGGTTCATTCTCACCTGTAGCTGGAAAAACGGGAGCAACGGTTACGATAAATGGTAGTAATTTTGACAATTCTACAACAGTTTTTTTCCACAGCGACGGATCAACGAATCGCACAATCCAGGGACACACAAGCTGGGTGAACTCAGTTGCGTTTAGTCCTGATGGCCAAATAATAGCCACCGGAAGTTACGACAGGACTGTAAAACTTTGGAGGGCGGATAATGGTTCTCTCATTCGAACTCTTACTAATGAAAGCCAAGTTCTATGTGTCACATTTAGCCCTGACGGCAAGATGATTGCGATCTTGAACAATAATTCTTATCTCTCCATTTGTCGTGTGAGCGATGGATCGGTAATGCTTCGATTTCACGACGTTACTATCGGAACCGCTATTGCGTTCAGCCCTGATGGACAGCAGATAGCAGGTAACGGCGGGGGTAACTCTTCCAAAATTTGGAGAGTGAGTGATGGTTCAGTTACAATGTCTTTCACAAATCCCGCTTCCGGGGGTTCGGTTGCCTACAGTCCCAACGGACAAGTGCTTGCACTTGGGTCTCTCGACAACAAAATAAGGCTCTTCCAAACAAGTGACGGAACGCTTCTTCGAACAATAACTCAACTCCCGGCAACAAGAGCTATATACGCCATTGCTTTCAGTCCAGATGGTCAAACAATCGCTTGCTCCCAAGACGAGTTTTCGGATATTAGGCTTTATGATGTGAACAGTGGTGGATTGATTCAATATTTCACGGGTCATCAAACGTCAGCAATTTCAATTGTATTCAACCCAAATGGTCAAACGATAGCCAGCGCTGGAGAAGGTAACACAGTCCGAATTTGGCGAGTTTCCGACGGATCACTTATCAATACGTTGTCTGGTCATACATCTACCGTCAAGGGTATAGCTTATTCTCCAGATGGTCAAACGCTCATAAGCGGTAGTTACGACAACTCCTGCAAGATCTGGTCTTTGGGATTGAATTCAACGGTATCTTTGCTTTCGAGCTCACAGCTTCTGGCAATAGTGCCTCCAAGTTCATTAACGGGGAAGATATCAATCGTTAACTATGGTCCTCTTTTTGGAGAAAGTCCAACCGACTATACATTCTATCCGATCCCTGTGATCACGTCCTTCGTCCCGATGAGCGGAAATATTGGAACCGCTGTAACGGTCAACGGTAGCAACCTGACCGGTGCTACAAGCGTGGCTTTCGGATCCACACCGTCATCATCGTTTACGGTTAATAATGATAATTCGATCACGACGACAGCGTCAAATGGAGGGCAAATTTTTCTCTCAACACCTGGGGGAGAAGCCAGAAGCATTGATGAGTTCATCATTCCACCAACCGTGTCCACCGGTGATACAATTCATGTTCG
>CAIVHJ010000172.1 GCA_903905665.1 uncultured Phycisphaerales bacterium | reverse complement strand
CCGATCGACTTTTTGACCCAGATAATCCTCCGCCGTCTTCTTGAGGTCCTGCAAAACCATGGCGGATATTTCCGGCGGTGTATATTCTTTGTCTCGAATCTTTACGCGGACCAGATCGTCAGCCCCGCCGACGATCGGATACGGTACCATTTTCTCTTCGGTGACCACTTCATTATGCCGCCGACCCATGAATCGCTTGATCGAATACACCGTGTTTTGTGGATTCGTCACCTGCTGGTGTTTGGCGACCTGACCGACGAGTCGTTCTCCCTTCTCGGTGAATCCGACCACCGAAGGAGTCAGCCGTGATCCCTGGGCGTTGGTCAGCACCTTGGGTAGAGAACCCTCCATCACCGCCACGACCGAATTCGTTGTCCCCAAATCGATTCCGATTATTTTTGACATGTTCATCACTCCCGTTCCGCAATAACGCATTTCTAGCGCATAATCAAACTCACACTGTCAATTGCAATGCTTATGCCAATCAAAATCGAACATCAAAAAGTCGTAACCAATTATAAATCAAAGAGTTGCATCATCTCGACCCATGCGCCAGCCAACGTGAATCTGCCATGATGACAGCTGAGTGCGGCATCGGCAGACATATCTCCTGTTGGGCATGGGATTTGTGAATAATTTTCTGTCAAGTTGTCACTGAAAATGGTACACTGCTTGCCGTCATGGATATCCATCCTTTCGAGACGGCAGAAGCCTCGCACGCTCCGACGATTCGACAGTTCTCCATCTTTCTGGAGGATCGCGTCGGCCAGCTCGTCCGCCTCACGCGCTTATTCGAGACCACCGAAATCCATATTCTCGGAATGTCGGTGCTCTACTGTGTCGAATGCGCGATCATTCGGTTGATCGTAAGCGATCCGGACCTTTGTTCCGAACTCCTGTCGCACGCCAATTATCCGTACACCGAGAGTGAAGTCGCCGTCGTCTCTGTGCCGCCGGGCAATCGCGGCTTGCTTTCGATCTGGTCGTGTCTGCTCGGAGCCGAAATCAACGTCCAATATGCCTACACGCTCATTTCACGCCCTCAGGGCCGATCCTCGCTCGTGATTCAAACTGAAAACATCGAAGGCGCCTATCGCGCACTGGTCAAAAGAGATTTTTACGTCCTCACCGAAAGCGACCTGCGCGACGATCATTGACTGGTGGCACCGGCTTCCAGCCGGTGAATCAGGCTTCACGCAAACGCCCCACAGGGAGCAGTGCAAGGAACAGCAACAGGGGGATCATGGGCACGCGAAAACGCGGATCCAGCTGAGGTGTCACTGCCAGTAACAACGCGAGTGTGACCATTATCGGAAACCACACCGCAGGTGTTGTGATCGGCGGTCTCAGGAGTCGCACCACTACCGCGAACGTCAATAATAAATAAATTATTCCTGCAACGGTGTTCTTCAACGGATTTGGTTCGATCCCCGTGTGCGATTTCAAAATCAGTTCCAGCGGAAACGTCAGATTCAAAAACATCCTCGTCAGGCAGCAATTGACCGTGCTGACGGGAATTTCCTTCAGACGGAACCAGCCGATTTCCATCAAAGCGTTCGAAATTTCAAACGAATCGAAGTCGGTTTTGTTCCCCTGAGCCAGATTCCACCATCGAAGTCGGCGGACCTGATCAGGGGGGCAGGATGCGAACTTCTGTTGCAGAGCGATGTCAATCTCGCTCCAGATGCGGTGGGGGGACTCCGGCGAGGAGGGATCGAATCGGGTTTCCACGTAACGGGATTCCGTTTCCGCACGGTTCCACAGCACGATCTCCGTCGTTTTGAAGTACGCGAAAACAACACCCGCCTGATCCGACATCGCAAAATGATCCGCCGTCGAATAATTCCGCAGCATCCACGATCCCACCGGCATGAAGGCCGCCAGTGAAAAAATTACCACGCGCCCCAGCGTCCGAACCAACCCGTGGGAACGAATCAGAAAAATGACCGCGCCCAAACCCAGTACTGGCGGAACGAAAACCGCCACGGGCCAAACCAGAATCGCCGACCCGCTGAGCAAACCCATGCATCCCCACCATCGCCGCGACGAATCCTTCCAGGCCCGCTCCCAGCAAATCCATGTCAATAACACAAGGGTCGTCAAAAGCGTCGCGGACAGAATCCAGAACGAATACAGATGGTGATACGGTTCCATCAAGAACAACACGCCCGCCCACCACGTTCGTGCGACACCGAAATGACGACTGCAAATCCACGCCAGCAAAACCACATTAATGACCGAGAGAACCTGCTGAGCCAAAATGATCGCGCGAACCGACGGCCCGAACAGCCACATCACACCTGCCAGAAACAACGGGTACCCCGGCGTTCGCCACGTGTCCGGCCGATAGGGGGGTGCTGAATCTCGGCTGAATTCACCATGCTCCACCCAATTGCTCGCCAAGGCATAGTATTCCCGTCCGTCCACGGAACGAAACGCCCAGGCTCCAATATCACCCTGAACCACCCACATCCCGACCAGCACGGTGGCTTGGACGATGATCCCCAGCACAAACAATCCCAATACCGGACGTTTCAGATATCCCATAGCCACATCAATTTATGCGTTTGTCACTCGCTTGACCAGTGCTCTGTCGTGACTTGTTCCGCAACGTTCAATCTGTATCAGAGCCCCCTGCGCAAGCAGGGGGTTTTCTCTATTCTGCGCAAGCAGGGGATCATACCCCGCCGGTGAGAGCAATGAGAGAGACAGGAGTCCTTTGGTTTACGACTCCTGTCCTCTTCCGACCGTCTTGTTTAGCGGTCGTCCCGACGGGACACGAGTCCTTCTTCCCGACTCGTGTCCCTTTTTAACCTCCCGAACAAACACACGAACGCAACGAACCGTTGATCGCTGTGTGCCACTGCTCTTGGGCAGTGCTCTTCTTTCCCTCTCCCTGCCCTTCTGCATTCGTAATTCATAATTCATCATTCATAATTTTCTTCCCGCTGTCGGCTGCCCGCGACCGGTTCTTCCTCCCGTCTTCCGTTCTACATTCATCCTTCCTCATTCACCATTCTCTTCCTTTCCTCTCCCGTTTTTTTCTCTTTTCACTTTTTTATTTCTCCCTTTCTCTGCGTCCTCTGTGCTCTCTGTGGTAAAATCTTCTTTCCACTTCCGCATTGATCTCCGGCGATTGGCGCGGTAGGGTTCTTAGAGCAACTGGCAAAATCAGAACCGCGACCGTGAGGGAGCGGGTTCCCGGATATTTTGTGTCATTTTGTTGGACGCTCTCGATATGGCCAAACGCATGACCAAACCACAGGCTTCCGCGAAAGCAGCAACTCCGGCGGATCGGCCATCGGCGCGGCCTTCGACGCTGGTGGACACGCGAGTCATCTATTGCGGCGACAATCTGGAACAACTGCGCAAACTGCCCGATGAGTGCGTGGACCTGATCTACATCGACCCGCCGTTCAACAGCAACCGCAACTACGAAGTCTTCTGGGG
>CAIVHJ010000171.1 GCA_903905665.1 uncultured Phycisphaerales bacterium | reverse complement strand
GGTGGACGAGTTTCAGGATATCAATCCGCTCCAGAACGCCGTCCTGCAACTGGTCAGCCGCGAATCCGACACTGACCGATCCAACAATCTTTTTTGCGTCGGTGATCTCAAGCAAAGCATCTATCGTTTTCGCATGGCCGATCCCGAAATTTTCATCTCGCGTCTGGCGCAATCGCAGCATGACGCTTCGGGTGATTACACGTCGGCGCCGCTGGCGACGAATTTTCGCAGCGTCCGACCGATCATTGACGGAGTCAACGCGCTGTTCGGGCAATTGATGACGGCTTCTTTGGCGGGTCTGGACTATGACGCGTCCACGGCACTGCAATGCGGAAGGACCGATGGTCCCATCGACGCGCCCGTCGAGGTTCACATTGTGGATCGCGCCGAGGGAAGACGACCGGATGACGGCGGTGCGAGCGACGATGAAGCTGAGGACGAAGATTCCGACGATTCGCTCGAAGACGTGGAAAAGCAGGCGATGGTGATTGCGCGGCGGATCGAAGAATTTCGGCGGGAAGGTACTCGTTACGGACAGATGGCGATTTTGCTTCGGGCGGCTACGATCCGCGCCGAGCAGATGGCCGCCATGTTGCAAACGCTCGGTATCCCGACGCAGGCGGAACTTCGGACGGGATTTTTCACCGCCGTGGAAATCAGCGACGTGCTGGCGCTGCTGGGCGTGCTGGATAATTTTCGGCAGGATATTCCGTTGGCGGCGGTGATGCGAAGCGGGGTTGCGGGTGTGCGGTTCGACGAATCGGAGATGCTGGCGATTCGGCGGGCCGATGTCCGGCGGCCGTTTTATGTGTCCGTGGTGTTGGACGCCCGGCGAGAAACGGATCGGCAGGACAAGATCAAGTCTTTTCTCCGGACCTTGTCGCGTTTTCGGGAGTGGGTAGGTCGCAAACCGTTGCCGGAGGCGCTGGCGCTCATTTACGACGAGACGGGTTATCCCGCCTATGTCTGTGGACTTCGAGACGGGCCGCGTCGATACGCCAACCTTATGAGATTGCTCCAGCGTGCTCGTCAGTTCGTCCAGTTCACCGGTCCGAGGACGCTTGCGGAATTTCTTCACTTCCTCGAACGACTTCGCAGTCAGGAAGAAGACCTCGGAGTCGCCAATCCACCGGCGCCGTCCGGTCCCGACGAAGTCGGCGCGGTTTCGATTATGACCGTTCATCGCAGCAAGGGATTGCAGTTCCCGGTCGTATTCGTCGCCAACCTGGAGAAACAATTTAACGTGCGGGACATCGGGCGGCGAATCGCCTTCGATCGGCATGACGGACTGGCGATGGCGGTATCCGATTCGCAGCGACGAATTGTTTATCCCTCGCTGGTTTTGCACCGAATCACCGATCGACAGATGCGGCAGACGCTGGCCGAGGAATTGCGAATTCTTTACGTGGCGATGACGCGCGCTCAGGATCGTCTGATCCTTGTGGCGTCGCGGAATCTTGGGCAAATCCAGCGCGATCGCCGATTCTGGAATCATCATTCCGGCCCCATGTCGGAGTTGCAACTATTGGCGGCGCGATCAAGTCTGGACTGGGTGGTTCCGGCGCTGGCACGCCTTTCGGACGATCAAACTCAATGGCGCAGCGATCCGGACGAATCTGCCCAAGCGGGTCGAATTTTTCGGGTGGACCTGCACCCCCAGCCGGATACGCGAATCCTTCACCGCGCAGTCGATGATACCGAAAAAAACCGTTTGGAAGCGGTGGTCCAACTTGAAAAATTGCCCGCCAGCGAACCGATCTACTCTGCGCATCCGGAACTGACATCGCTGTTCGATCGTTTGGATTTCGTCTATCCGCATCTGTTGCTGGGGGCTGTTCCCGCCATCGTTTCGGTTTCGGAATTGAAAGATCGCCTCAACGTTTGTTTTGAGAATGACCGATCATGGATGCCCTCCCCTCAGTCGGGTCATCGCTCGACCCCCAACACACGGACCCCCGCTGAACCCAAGCCGCGATTTTCGCTGGAGGGTGGAGCATTGACGCCGGCTGATATCGGAATTGCCACCCATGTATTCCTGCAACATCTGGACTACACGCGACCGGATGGGCTGGCAGAACAACTTGAACAACTGGTTCGGCAGGGATGGGTCAGCGACAACGAGGCGCGACACATCGATTGCGATGCAATCGCGTGGTTTTTGCACACGGAGCTTGGGCAAAGGATCATCGCGGCAGCCCCAAATCTGATCCGCGAGATTCCGTTCTCAACAAAAGTTTCGCTGCGTGAATGGGATCCCGCGGTGACGGGTTCCGACCCACAGGATTTCATTGCAGTCCGAGGCATGATTGATCTGGTAGTCCCGAACGGGACTATGTTCGAGATCGTTGACTTCAAGACCGGTGCGACGGAATCTTCGCCAGCGGAGAGGGTTCGAAGTGTTTACGGTGATCAAATTCGGCGTTATGCTGAGGGCCTCGTGAAATGCTGGCGATGTCGCGTGGAGAGAGGTTTCGTCGTTTTGCTGACGAATCGGCGGATCGAGGAAATCCCCCTCGGACCGGTGTCGAGCTTCCCTGAATGACCGATTGGGCTTCGGACTTGTGCCTTTGAGGGTGAGGACACTGTTGCCGGTCATGCGGCATTGTACCGGCAGCGACCCGAGATCATGGATACCCTGAACCGACGTATTTTTGAGATTGGTTCTGAACTACTCGAGCGGGCTCACTCCGCCGAACCCCGCGTGTATCAATACGCCTGGTGGGAACAGTTCGGCATGAATTGGGCGACGCGCGACGAGTGGCTCAAGACGCGTTTGTTTCGTTTTGTCGAAGTGCTGCCGGTTTTGCAGACGGACCGCGACGTGGCGGAACACCTCAAGATGTTTCTTCGCTGCGACGGTCATTCGCTTCCCGGAATTCTGCAATTGGCGACTGCCTATGACCGACCCGACTCGCTACTCGCCAAACTCGTCACACGTTTCGTTCGCTTCAGCACGCTCAACATGGCCACCAAATTCGTCGCCGGCTCGACGGCCGAAGAAGCCATCGCCAATATCCTTAAAATGCGAAAGCAAAAGCGGGCGTTCACCATCGATCTGCTGGGCGAAGCCATCACCAGCGAAAAACAAGCCGACCACGTAACCGAAACGTACATCAAACTTATTCGCGATCTGGGCATCGCCGCCAAAACGTGGAACCGAATCGACCTTATTGATTACGACACCAAGGGCGACTATCCCATCGTCAACGTCTCGGTGAAACTCACAGCGTTGTATTCGCAGTTCAGTCCCATTGCACGCGAACGCACAATGGCCGCCGTCGGTGAACGGCTCGCCGCCATCCTCCGCGAAGCACGAAAATTCGATGCCTTTGTCAATGTGGATGTCGAACAATGCAAATACAAAAACATCACGTTCGACATTTTTGAAGAAGTGCTCACCCGACCGGAGTTCCGCGATTTCCCCGATGCCGGGGTCGTCGTTCAGGCGTATCTCAAGGATTCCGAAAAGGATTTGCGACGGATTCTGGACTGGAACCGCAAACGAGGCGCTCCGCTGGCCGTTCGGCTCGTCAAAGGCGCGTACTGGGATTATGAAACCTATTTCGCCGGCCACGTCGAACCCCCGGTTTGGCAGCAGAAATGGCAAAGCGACGCTCAGTTTGAAAAATGCACCGCCCTCTTGTTCGACCATGTGGATCACATTCGACCGGCATTCGGAACACACAACGTTCGGAGCATCGCTCACATTGTCGCACAGGCGGAAACGCACCATGTCGATTTGCATGATTACGAAATTCAGATGCTTTTCGGAATGGGCGAACCGCTCAAAGCCGCCGTCAACCAAATGGGATATTTCCTGCGCATCTACACGCCTTTTGGTGATTTGGTCCCCGGAATGGCCTATCTGATCCGACGATTACTGGAAAACACCGCCAACGAATCTTTCCTGCGGCAGAGTTTTGCGGAGCACCAGCCCCCGGAAGTCCTCCTGGCGGACCCCAGTCACAACCATCAAACCGCACCATCAGAACCGCCACCGTCAGAGAGCGGTCACGACACAAACGATTCCATAACGAGCGTCAAGAAAGAGGAGAAAACCATGAGACCTTTCAAGAATGAACGCTACACCAATTTTGCCATGCCCGAACACCGCGAAAAAATGACGACCGCACTCAAAAACTGGCGGTCGAAATTCGGCAAGGAATATACCTTGTTCATCGGCGGCGAACCGGTCACCACGGGTGAGTGGATCACTTCCGTCAATCCCGCCAATACCTCCGAAGTGGTGGGTAAAGTGGCAAAAGCCAACATCGAACAGTCCGACCGCGCCGTTTCCGTCGCTACGGCGGCCTCGAAATCCTGGCGGATGACTCCGGTTGCCCAGCGCGCCGACGTGCTTCGCAAAACCGCACAAATCATGCGGCAGCGACGCTTTGAACTCGACGCCCTGCTCACGCTCGAATCCGGAAAAATCTGGATCGAAGCCGACGCCGACGTGGCGGAAGCCATCGACTTCTGCGACTACTACGCCAATGAAGCCGAAGACAAAATGTCCGAACCCCGCTGGCGAAACATCCCCGGCGAAAACAACATGTACTTCTACGAACCACGCGGAGTGTGCCTGATCGTTTCCCCATGGAACTTCCCGCTGGCGATCCTCGTCGGAATGACGACGGCGGCCCTCGTAACCGGCAACACAGTCGTTATGAAACCCGCCAGCGTCACGTCCGTCATCGGCGCGACGTTCATGGATATTCTGAAAGAAGCCGGCATCCCCAAAGGCGTGTGCAATTTCGTCCCCGGCCCCGGAAGCACCGTCGGCGATCACCTCGTCCGCCACAAAAACGTCAACATGATCGTGTTTACCGGCTCGCGCGAAGTCGGTCTGGACATGATCCGCGCCTGTGCCGAGGTCCCCAGAGGCCAAAACTTCATCAAAAAAGTCGTTTGCGAACTCGGCGGCAAGAACGCTCTGATTGTGGATGACGACGCCGATCTCGATGCCGCCGTGCAAGGCGCTATTACTTCCGCCTTCGGTTATTCCGGCCAAAAATGCTCCGCCTGCTCCCGTGCGATTGTGCTCGAAAGCGTCTATGACAAGTTCCTCGCCAAATTGATCGAAGCCGGCAAGTCAATCAACGTCGGCTCTCCGGATGACCCCAATACCTTCGTCGGACCGGTCATCGACGAAAGCGCCCGAAAAACCATCCTGCATTACATCGAAACCGGCAGGAAAGAGGGCAAAGTCGTCGTGGACACCAACGTGGCGGACCTTGCCCGGAAGGGTTACTTCGTCGGCCCGACGATTATCGCCGACGTTCCCCGAAACGCCGTCATCGCTCAGGAGGAAATCTTCGGACCCGTCCTCGCGGTCATCAAAGCCAAAAACTTCGACGACGCCCTCGATATTGCCAATGACACCTCTTATGCCCTGACGGGTGGAATGTATTCCCGGAATCCGGAACACCTGGACCGAATCAAACGCGAGTTACAGGTCGGCAACATGTACCTCAACAGGAAGATCACCGGCGCCCTGGTCGATTTGCAACCCTTTGGCGGGTTCAAAATGAGCGGCATCGGCTCAAAAGCCGGCGGCCCGGATTACCTCATCCAGTTCGTCGAACCCCGTTCCATCACAGAAAACATACTCCGAACAGGCATCGCTGAGAAACAAACTCAATCGAAAAAGTAGTATTTATAATTCTAACTCAATGTGCTGGAGTATATTGAGTTGTATTTACGAAATTTTTGTTGATGGTACACTAGTTATACTGTATAATATGTGTAATAGTTATACATAAGGGATAGTTTAATGCCAGTCACACAAAAACTGGTTAAGCATGGGCACAGTCGGGCGGTGATCATTCCCAAACGGATGCTTGAAGTGCTCGAAATCAGGGATGCCGATCTGGTCCAACTGGCGATTGTCGAGGGAACGCTGGTGATTCGTCCTGTCGATGTCGTTCCCCGCCCACCCGTTCAGACCAAAGAGTTCATTGATTGAGTGTCGGGCGGCGTCGGGGCGTGCCAGTGGCGATTGCTCCCGAACCCCTCGGACTATGTTTGGGGCGGTTCGTTCTGAATTTCGTTTTGCTCTCGATAATCATCAAAGTGGCGATTTCGGGGTGAAACGGCGGTGTAGGGCCAACCGAGCCATTTGCATACGACGATCCATTCCCCCAATGTGTTCCCTTCGATTCGGTGACCGATCCACTGGAAGAGGTAGCCCAAAACAAACAAGCCCAGTGGCCGCCACCACAAGTTCCATGCCCCATCCGCCCACTGAACAACCGCCAGCACCCCCGCCAAGACCGTCAGGGGTATTCCGATCGCGTGAAGCACCCTGCTGACGGGATGTTGATGACGCACAATCCAGTTATTCCACCAGCGAGTCGTCATGGGGCAGACTCCGAAATGGATTTCAACCAGGTAATCCAATCGCTACAAAACTGGTCGGCGATGGGTTCAAATTCGAGCGTGTGGCGACTTTGGGGATAAGAAGTGATTCGGGCGGCGGGCCAGTTCAAATTCCGAACGTATTGAGCGGTGGCGGGCGAATCAATGATTCGATCCTCGTCCGCCAGAAACAGGTACAGGGGGATCGGCGGACTCTTGGGCAGGTGGCGCACCACCGAATCCATCCTGCGACTGACCAGAAAGAACGATGCCGTCGCCTGATGCAGCGTCAGCGGATCCTCGCGCAGGAACCGGATCCATTGCGGCTGCGATGTGAACAACTCCGGATCGTTCAACGGAATGTCGAACAATCGGCCTCGATCGCCGAGCATCGAAAAACCGATCCGCAGTTTCTCCATCGCTCCCACATCGATTCGCGGAAACAAACCCGGGCAGACCAGCGTGAGGCTTCGGATGAGCACCGGCTGCTCGACGTACATAGCCGCTGCCAGTTTTCCCCCCCAACTGATCCCCGCCAGATGAAAACGCGACAAACCGCTTCGATCGAGCAATTCGTCGGCGCAGCAGAATCCGTCTGATATCAGTTGCCGGGGAGAGTCCGCGTGTCCGCGAGCGATCGGGTTGTGACCGCTGCCCCGGCGGTCAGGTTGAAGCACACAATATCCCGCCTGTTGCAATCGTTCTGCCGAACGTTCGTACCATCCGAAATGCGACTGAATTCCGTGCAGAACCAGCACCGCCCCGCGCGGTTTTTCCACCGGCCAGTACCGCACTACGGCGGGATAATCATCCGGCAGCAACAGCGAGTATTCCTCAAAACCAGCCATAAAACGTCATCGTACCCTGTTTGCGAGCCGTTCTCAAAGGAAAAACCCACATGATTCTGCATCCCAAAGTTGCACAAACACAAAAGACGTTGTACAAAAACACAAAGTGCAAGACTTTGGCGGGACAACCTCATAGCTCCTCTCTCCCTTGGGGGAGAGGGCAGGGTGAGGGGGAACGTCGGGTAATTTGTGACAGGATGACACCATGGCGGATGATTTGCTTCGAGCGATTCGACAACAGGTTGAAGGCGATCAGATTCTGGGCGTGAAGGAAATTCCAATCTCGCGGGAAAAATCCTCGCGCGTCGGTTCCCTGCAAACACCCCGCCAACGATCTGTGCCGGTTGAAGGAAATTCAGCTAACCTCCCCCGACAGGATGCGGGAAGAAATGAATCTCATGGCGAGGTCTGTGACGCGAAGGACATTCCGCTCAAAACGCTTGACGAAACGCAGGTCAAAACTTGTCGCAAGTGTCATCTTCACGAAACGCGGACCAAGACAGTTTTCGGGCAGGGGAACTCGAATGCGCGGCTTGTGTTCGTCGGTGAGGCGCCGGGGTATGACGAAGATCAAAGCGGTCTGGCGTTTGTGGGGCGGGCGGGTCAGTTGCTCACCAAAATGATCGATGCCATGGGCCTGACGCGCGACGACGTTTACATCTGTAACGTGCTCAAGTGTCGCCCCCCCAACAACCGCACACCCGCCGCCGACGAAATCGCTTCATGTTCTCCTTATTTGTATGAGCAACTTCGGACCATCAATCCGCAGATCGTCTGTGCGCTGGGGGCTCCGGCGGCCCAGACGCTGCTCAATACGAAAGAAAGCATCGGTCGGCTTCGGGGTCGGTTCCACGAGTTCTACCCGTCGGGTTCTCCCATGGAGGGCCCGTCGATTCCCCTGATGGCGACGTATCATCCCGCCTACCTGCTGCGATCACCCCACGAAAAACGAAAAGCGTGGGAAGACCTCCAGTTGATCATGCAAAAAATGGACCTTCCGCTCTCGGATGCAAAAACGTAAAGCACGATTGCAGAACCCGATTGACGCCGGGTTGTTTTTGTCCAAACCGC
>CAIVHJ010000170.1 GCA_903905665.1 uncultured Phycisphaerales bacterium | reverse complement strand
TATCCTGAAACTCGTCCACCAGCACGTGGGCATAGCGATTCTGAAGGTTTTTCGCCACGTCGGAAGGTTTGCCGTCGGGTGTACGCAATACTTGATACGTGAATTGTTCGAGGTCATTGAAGTCCAGTCCGTGGCGCCGGCGTTTCGCGGCGGCGTAAGTCTGATCCAGATCGCGGATGAGTTCAACGAGCGTTTCGACGTAGGGTCGAATTTGCTGCAATCCTTCCCGCCGCTGCTCAGCTGAAAAACGCGAAAACCGCGATCGAATGCGCCGGTCAAAAAGATCTTTAACCTGCTGGTAGCGGTCCGACGCTTCTTTCTTTTCCTGCTTCTGCTCGTCGGTCAACTTTCGGTTCGGTTTGGCACGACTAAAATCAAACGTCGCAATTTCATTTCGCAATGCTTCCCACGTCTCGAGCGAATCGGTCGCACGTTTTTGCCAGTCGATCATCCGCTGCGAAGCAACTTCAAGGTTCTCGGCATAAGTGCCTCCGGCGGGTGCATGGTTCCGAATGTATCGGCTTTCCATCGCGAGCCATTCGACGAAACGACCCAATTCCTGCCGCAAAAGTTTGGATTCGGATTGGGCAATCTGTTCGTCGGTAATCTCAAGCCGTTTAACAACCCCATCAAGCCACGAAGCGCCGTCATGCAGCGTTCGGACAAATTGATAAATCGTCAGCACGCTGTCAGCGATCGTTTCTTCACGCCCCGAAGCATAATGCTCGATCAGTTCCCGCAACGCGCCGGTCGTCGCATCGGCAGCCCGATGACGACGCTGAAGCACGTCACGGAGTGAATCGATGCACAGCAAATCGGCTTCGTCGGAATCCAGGATGCTGAAATTCGGATCGAGATCGAGTCGCATGAACTGCTGTCGGAGCAACCCCGCGCAAAACGAATGCAGCGTCGAAATGGATGCGGCGTCGATTTGCTGAAGTTGGCGTTGAATGTGGGAATCGATTCGCCGTCCATGAGGTCCGGAAAGTCGGGTGCGCAGCGTTTGGCGGATACGGGATCGCATTTGTGCGGCGGCCGCATCGGTGAACGTTACGACCAGCAAATCGGTGAGGTCGCATCGGACATTATCGGGGGCGTCGCACGTCAGATAGGCGCATCGCTCAGCCAGCACGGACGTTTTTCCCGATCCAGCCGAAGCCGACACGATCAAACTCGTATCGATCCGCGTCGTCGCCTCCCGTTGTTCGGGCGTCGGCTGAAACACCGCGCCCGTCGGAGAACGAACGACTGATGGAGCTGCAGTATCGGGACGATTATTGAGCATGAATCAGGGACTCCCAGATTTCCTTGCGTTTCATCGATTCCAGCCGGCGCACCTGATCCTGAGGAAACTCGAACCGGCACACGCTGAGATACGGACACTCACTACACGGCATTTTCTTGCCGCGTCGATATGGGCGAACCGAAATCTCACCGTCGAGGATTCCGTCGCACCACCCGCCCACGGTATGACGCACGTGTTCCATCAACCGGAGAAACTGATTGAACTCGATCAGATCGTTACCGGCGGACTGATTAATCTGACCGGACTGGGTGAATTGTGCGGCGAGGATTCGAGACGATCGCTCCGTCTTTTCGGCTCCATCCCGTCGCAACGCCGAATCCAGAACACCCACTGCATCGTCGTGCACGATCCCACGTGGACGAAAACTTTTCAAAATCGATTCGGGTGCATCGTCGGGATGCTCGACCTTTGTGTAATCAGGAATCAGAGGAAGATAGAACGCGCCTCCGGCTTGAGGCACGGTTCGCGGATCGTGATTCGAAGTTTGTAATTCAGGATTTTGGGCGCGTTCAAGACACCACAGATAAACCATCAATTGGAGCGAAAGACCGTGATACACTTCGTCGAGCGGCAACCGGCGGGATCGGGACCGTTTGTAATCGAACACGAATCCCCAGCGAACCCCCAAAGATTCACCAACGTCCAGCCGATCAATTTTTCCCCACAACGTCGCGCGGCGACCCTTCGGCGTGTCGAGCGAAATCGCGGGGAGACTTTCGAGAAAGCGCGAATCCTTTCCGGATGATTCCGAATCGCTCCGGGGACGGCCGAACCACAATTCGCTCGCCAGCGTTTGCGTACAACCCGCCGACTGAATCACGCGATGCATCTGCAACACGATGCTTAGTTCCACAAACAAACGATGCCACAAAAACGGCTGCTCAAGCCAGTTCGACTCCGCCTCCGACACAAGACGATGACGAAATTGATCGATACAAGCCTGCAACTCGCCGGATAGCTCCGAATCCGACAAGTCGCGCAGCGTTCGTCCCTGACTCATGATCCGCCGCGTGAACGTGTCGAGCACGTGGTGATACAACGACCCCAGTTGCACCGCATCCATCTCATCCGTGCACCGCTCCTCCAAACCGAGCATCGAACCGCAAAAATACCGGAACGGACACGCCGCAAACGATTCCAGCGCCGTAACGCTGATTCTTAGCGGCTTCTGGTGAACATCGCTTACCACGGACGGCAGCAACCGTGCTCGATTGTCAAAGATTCCGCCCATTAGCGCCGCACGCAGCGACGTCGGCATGTCGGTTCGTTGACGCGCGCGATCATACACGGCGTTCCAAACTGCTCGATGATCACTCCGGGCTAAATCCGCTTCCCGACTTCGACCCAGATGACTCGCCAGCGGAGCGAGCAGGTCCCGACCGGAAACCACCCGCCTCAGCGTCTCACCCACGTCCCCCGGCGACCATGCCCCAACGATCAGTCGAGGAAACACACGTCGGAGGTCATCCAGATAAGGCGAGGGTTCCAGCGGTTTTCCTTCCATGCTGGCGGTGCAGAAACTGACGAACAATTGCTCGCTCGAACGGGTCAGGGCAATGTACGCCAACAATTGCTCTTCACCCCACCGGGCCGATCGGGGTGGGTCGAGGTCGAGTCCGTGCTGATTCAGGATTTGCCGGTCTTCGTCGTTGAGCATTTGCGGCTCGGGCTGTGTCCATGGAAATTCGCCTTCGTTGAAACCCAAAACAAACGCCGCCCGCACCGACGAATGCCGACTCCGATCGATCGTCCCCGCAACGATCTGATCCACCGCCGCCGGCACCAGACCCATGTCGAGTTGTCCCAGCCCCGCTTCGAGACTGTGAACAAACGCTCCGACGTCCATCGACGAATCCCCCAGCGCCGTGACAAAATCGTCCAACCCCTCAACCCAACAGGTCCAGGCCCGGCGATGCCGATCGGCTTCGACCGTCTCACCATCCTGTTCCGCGCGAATCGCCCATTCCTCGATTTGTTCCCAAACACGCAGCGTCTCGAGTGCGCGAAACAAATCGGTTGCCCATCGCCGGCCCGTTTGAACCGAAGGCGAATCGATCCATCCCGAAAGTCGCCGAATCAATTCCCCTCGCGCCGCATTGATCTGCCGCAACAACTCCATATTGAATGGATCGGGATCGTATTCGTCAAAAAGAGACCGTCGAAGCGGCGGGCGAATCCAGTCAGGACCCGTCCACGCCGCCGACCCCTCGATCGAATGCGTCAAAATGTAATTTTCCATCGCATCGGCATCGTCACGGGAAAAACCCGAAAACGCCGATTTCAGCAACGCCCGTACCGATTCGATCGAAAAATCGTCGAGGCGAACGTAAAGCAACGCCCGAATCAGCGAATACAACGGATGCTCCGAAAGCGGAACTCGCCGATCCATGAAATACGGAATGTGATGACTCTGCAACGCCGAACGGAGCAGTTCGGCCCGATCATCGAAACGACGCGTGATGATCGCAATCTCTCGATAGCGAAGCGGAACCTCCGATCGACTGACCAGCCGGTGAATCCGCGAAATCATCCACTCAATTTCATCACGCGGGTCCATCGCCCGATAAACCTCGATTTGCTGGGGAACCTCGGAAAATGCATCCTCACCCCCAAACAAGTTTCGCTCAAGGAACTGAAGTTCGGGCACCACGGGTGAAGACGACGTGTCGGAAGCTCGACGGTCCGGCAAAACATGCGGCGGTTCGATGTCCTGACCCGCTTGACGCGCCAGCGCGTAAAGACTGTGATAACTCCGCTCCGTCGGAGCAAACAACGACGATTCCGAAGGCGGGCGATCGTTCAGAATTCCGTCCTGACCAGGATCGAGCAACCATGCAATTTCAATCCGACCGACGTAAGCGGCCAGCGCCAGCAGAAACTTCCGCTCCTGCACCGTAAAGTGCGCAAATCCGTCCAGCCACACCCGGGCGTCTTTGAGCCAGTCCATCCGGGGAAGATGCGCAACGGCTTCGTCCAGCATCTGATTCGGATCGACGTAACCCGTCTGAAGAAAACCCAGATACGCTTCGTAAATTTGCCGCAGATCGCCCAGCTTGGCGCGAAGCGTCGGTGAGGCGGAATCGCCTTCGTTCATTCCGGCGAGCGATTCCGGCGAAATCCCGCAAAAGATGAATTCCTCAATTTGATTCGCCAACTGCTGATGCAAACCGGGCAGTAACCGAGCCGAACGAAAGTACGCAAGTTCGCTCGTTCGCTCCTCCACCAGTTTCTGCATCACCATGATGCGACCGGTTTCCGATAAAACCGGACGCGGAGGACGAGGCACCGACTGGAGAATCCGCTTCGCCAAACGACGAAAACTCAGCACCTCCCCGCGAATCATCCCCTCGATCCCGCCGCTCAGCACCGACCGCTCGGTTTGCAACGCCGCCTGCTCCGGCACGAGCAAAATCAACTTCGGCCCCAGTCGCGGTTCCCGTCGCAATTCGGCACGAAATTGCTCGATGCAATAACGCGTCTTTCCCGTTCCCGCCCGTCCCAAAATGAATCGCAACGCCATAAAACCATCATAACGAATCGCTTGCCCAATAGAAGATCAATGCAAACCCAACCCCCCACCTCAGAGCCCCCTGCGCAAGCAGGGGTTCTCTTACCCCCCTCCCTCTCAGGGAGGGGTTAGGGGAGGGTAAACTCCTGAACTCTTGAACCCCTAAACTCCAAAACTTCTTCCTCTCTTTCAGGGAGGGGTCGGGGAGGGTCTTCCGTCACCGCGCGCTTTTCAGAGCCTCGCCCGTGAGGAAGCGATCTTATTGATGCTTGAGTGGTTAAAGTAATTTGGAAATTAACGAGCCGCGTGGCTTTAGCCCGCGCGTTCTTTTCTTTCATGCAATTTCCAGGTCAGTTTCGTCGGGTGTGCTTGCGCACCGCAATAATCCAACAACAGCGATTTCAATATCTGGTGGGCGGAGCCCACCCTACCGAACTCGAGGAAAAAACCGTCAAGTTGGAGCAAACTGGTTCGCGTTCACGAGTGCCGCGCCTTGGACAAGTTGAGCCTCGACTTGGACAGCTCGGTGAGCGAGACCTGTGAGATGCAGGAAAGATCGGTGTAACGTGGCGCATGAGCCTCATCGCGCCCGTGACGGGCACGACGCAGTGTTCCATGCGATTGTTTGGTATTGTCCATGTCACAGGTTTGATTTCCCACTATTGCAGTCCGTGCAAAGCGTTTGTAGGTTTACTAGAACCGTTTCTCCTCCATTAGTGTAGGCAATGATGTGGTCAACTTGCAGCACGACGCCATGTTTTACTCGACTGCGTCCACACGCTTGACACGTAAAGTTGTCCCGTTGGAGTACTCGAAAGCGCAAACGCTTGGGAACGGACCTACCAGTCTTACGAACTTGAATCTGTGAATCCTGGACTGAGTTAGGAATAGTGATTGGTGTTTCTGTTGCGTTTTGCGTGAAAGGACGGTCGGTTTGGTTTGCCGTCTCCGAAAACACCTCGGGTGAAGACGGATTGCGATCTTTGCAGAAAGCATACACGGCTTTCGTCCAGCTCCCAAACACCGATTTGTAACACTTAGGCGAGATCTTTCCGCCCTTCCACATTTCACGCCAACTTGGTTGCCGCCCCAATTGCTCCCAGAGGCGTTGCATCTCGTCAAATAGATCGTCCATCGAGTATCTTGCTTGCCTGCCCGATATGCCACCAACGGCTTCAACAGCTTTAGTCCAACTCCGAAAATGTGCTTGAAACGTACCGATGGAATAGGTGCCGCCACCGGCCTTATAAAAATCGTAGGTAAGCAGGTCTCCATGGCGTTTGCGCTGGAACGCTTGCAGTTCATCAAGAAGAATTTTCTTTGTGACGCGCGTTCCAGCCTTTCCCTGAACATGCGTTTTCTGAGTACTACAGAAGGATGCCACAGCTTTGACCCACGAACCAAATCGAGATTCGTAGATTTTCATTCCGAATTGTGATGCTTGACGAAATTCAGAATAGGTTGGACGTCTTCCCTTTACCTGCCATACACGAGCGATCTCTTTGAACAAGTCGGATTCAGTTAAACTTGCGAGAGCTTTGAGGCGTTGAGCATGGGCAGTTGTTCGCACGAGGTAAGGTTTTTGTTTCGCACCGATTATCTGCATGACATCTACCCATTTCGGGGCATTAAGAATAGATTTGATACGCTGGAAACTGTACAATCCTCCGTTCTGTCTGTAGAAAGAGAACGTAAAGTAATAACCATTAGTGCGGTTTAGCACCTCCTGTAGATTGGCTGCTACCCGTTTGGGAGTACATTTTGCGCTCGCGTCCTCGTAAACGAACCCCGCCTTCTTGATTGCATGTGCGTATGTCCCAAATTTGGTTTTGATCGTCCAGATAGAGATTCTGGCAAGTTGCAGGAATCGCGTTTGACTTGGAACACTTCCTTTGCATTCTTCAAGAATCACACGACGGATTTCCTTAATAATTTCAGATTCCGTATAGTTCAGAGGTCTGATAGGCATAAATCGCACAGAGGTATTGGACATTGTAATTTCTCTCTTGCCGAACAATGATTAGTTTTGTAGGATGCGATTGCACACCATGATAATCCAACAACAACGATTTCGATAATTGGTGGGCTTGCCCACCATGATCTCTGGTCTCACTCCATCCCAATCGTCAAATTCCTGATTTTTTTTAAAAAAAGTTTTCGCTTCTCTCCCATCGACTTCCGCATTCCGAACCCCGCAGTCGGGATATCCTTCAATTTCTTAAGATTTTTGTAAGATTCTTAAACCCCTCCAGCCGATGCGATTATTTCTTCTTTTGCTCAGTCCTCAGTCCTCTGCCCTCAGTCCTGAACAGACCAGTGAGTAAGTTTACTTATGGAGGCCGTGTAAAAGCGGCCCTCGATGGCGCCTTCGACGTGTTGTGTGTATGACTGCTCATGAGCAGTTCTTTGTGCCGTGTGGCACCGGCATCTTGCCGGTGAAGATTTGTAGAGACCTTGGAAACAGGGACGTCAGGCTAAGGAAGATCACGAATGATATGACCCGCGCAGGGAACCTGATGACTAACGACTAATGACTAAAAACTAACACCTAATACCTAACGCCTAATACCTAACACCTATGCCCTAACCTGTCGCATGCCCAGATCGGATCGGTCGATGAGGGGAAAGTGCTGCCGGAGCGAATCGGCAGCCCCGCGATTCTTCTTTGGATGTTTCTAGCCGATTCAACTTGCGTTAGAATTCATGAATCATGGCGGGGAGATATTCCTTCATTGTCAATTTTCGCGCCGGGGCGTCCAAGATGCGTCTGCAATTGGCGCGGGCCTCTCGACTCCTGCGCGACGCCGGCCACCATGTGGATATCCACGAAACGACCGCCCCGCACCATGCGGTTCAACTGGCTTCAAATCTTCCCGACGACACCACAGCCGCAATCGCCGTCGGCGGTGACGGAACCATCCGCGAGATCGCGCAGGGATTGATCGATCGATCCATTCCTTTGGCGGTCCTGCCCTCCGGAACCGAGAATCTGTTCGCCAAACAGTTCGGAATCTCCGAATCCCCCCAACGGCTGGTGGATAGTTTGCTGGCCGGCGCAATCCGGACCATCGATGTCGGCTGGTTCAATCACAACCTCTTTTTGTTGCTCGCCGGCATCGGTTTTGATGCCGAAGTCGTTCAGCGGCTCCATCGCAACCGCATGGGGCACATCACGCATCTGAATTACTTCTGGCCGATTCTGCGGACTTTTTGCGAGCATCGCTTTCCGGCGCTTCGAGTTACGGCGGATGGAAAACCGCTGTTCGAAGGTTACGGTTTTGCGTTTGTCGCCAATATGCCCCGTTACGCTCTGAACCTGCGAATCTGCAAAAAAGCGGATCAATCCGATGGGCTGCTTGACCTTTGCATCTTCCCGTGTGCTCACCAAGGCCAACTGATTCTCCACGCGGCTTTCATGCTATTTCGCGTACATTTGCGTTGCAAAAACGTCATTTATCGACAGGTTACACGTGTGCGGATCGAATCGGAAAACGAGGTTCCGTTCCAGGTGGATGGTGATCCGGCAGGAGTGCTTCCTGCGGAATTTTCGATAGGTTCGCGCCAACTCCAAATCATCGTTCCGCGCCATTATTCACTCTGGAGAACAAGATAATCCGATCTGAGGATCCAGATAATCTGAAACCGGCTGTTTACGTCATAATTTGTTTCCTTACAAGGAGTTAGAAGTCTATCCATTATAGTGAATTGCAAACGGTTTTTAGTATTGGATTGAATTCCAGGTCATTGGAGCCTATGCTGATACGGTGAGATTGACGGATAGTTTTCATGCAAGAAACTGCTTCCAGTTTGGTCCGTGGGATACAGGATTTTCAGAATCATCAGCGATGGTTCGAGTTTTACCAGCGATATGGTCCGCTGATCCGGTCGATTCTCGCGCAGCGCGGTTTCAAGGGTTCCGAACTGGACGACGCCGCACAGGATGTTTACCTGTCGATGTTGGCCACAATCGAGCGGTTCAAATATAATCGCGGGAGAGGAACGTTTCGGAGTTGGCTCAGTCGGATCACGCACCGGACCGCGAAAAAATATCGGGAGAGGCACGAATCCGACGACCACGAGTTTCCCGTCGATCCTCAGTAGTTGTCGCGGTCCACACCGGGCGCGCCGAAAGAAGCAATTCCGAACACAACCGACCAGAGCCGAATGGATTTGTGCCTCGAATTGGCGCGCAGTCAATTTGATCAGAAAACCTGGCTGGCGTTTTATCTTCGCTGCATGGAACAGACTTCGATCGACGAAATCGTACGGATTACCGAAATGAGCCGCAACGGTGTTTATCAGGCGATTCATCGGGTCCGAAGCTGCCTTGGCGCCCTGCTTGCACAACTGGATCAAATACACGAAGATCACTGATGCCCATGCCTGAATCCGGATCCGAGAACAAAACGGCGACTTATATACCGGCCCGCGAAGGCGAAGCGCCCGCTTCTGCTCCGCCCGATCTGGCGGATTTCGAGATTATCAAGCGGATTGGTTCGGGGACTTTCGGTCAGGTATGGATCGCCAAAGAGCGCATCACCGGCGTTTATCGCGCCATCAAAACATTTCCCCAAACCGCCGCAAATACCGAAATCACGGGTTTGTGCGAATATCAGCGGCGTGCCCTGAACCATCCGCAACTCATTTCGATTCATCTTGTGGGGCAAAGAAATCAGACGTATTACGTAGTGATGGAACTGGCGGACGACGTCAAAGGCAACGTGGCGATCGATCCGAAGTACTATGAATCGTGCAGTTTGCAGCGGTTGTTGCAGGACCGCGGTCCGCTGCCCCCCGGACGTGCGATGACGGATTTTTGGGATGTGCTGCAGGGGATTCATTATCTGCATCAGCATGGACTCGTCCACCGCGACATCAAGCCATCCAATATTTTATACGTCAACGGTCGGGTGCGGTTGAGCGATTTCGGTTTGATCGCTCCCGGTCATCAGGCCGTCGATCGCGCCGGAACCTCCGGATACTGGCGACCCGACGGACCGACCGACCGCGAATCCGATCTTTATGCCGCCACGAAAGTCTGCTACCAAATGTTCACCGGGGCGGATGTTTCGTCGTTTCCCGAATTGCCGTCGGATCTCGCGCGAACGTCGTCGGTCAAAGCGTTTCGGGGATTGTCCGATTTTCTTGATCGCGGATGTTCGTCTAATTCCGCCCGGCGGTTCAGTTCGGCAGAAGCCATGATCCGCCACTTTGAAAGTTGGTGCGAATCAGGTTCCGCATTCACTGCGGGATCGGGTTCGGCCCGACGCCGGGGACTGGATCGGTGGGCGGCGCCGATCACGATCGGCGGGTTGCTTGTTGCGCTGGTCCTGACGCTGTGGTTTACAGTCTGGAATCCATCCGTCGATACGCCGCCCTCCGCCCAACTTATTGTGACGACGTATCCTGATTCCGGGGAAAATCCGAATTTTATTTCCCGTGACGATCCCGGCGGACTATTGGCAAGATACGCCCGTACCATCTCCACCAACATTCCTCAACCGAAAGCGCCGCCGGAGCCAATACGATTCGCCAAGGCGCACGTGGTATCCGAACCAGCCAGTTACGTTGCCGTTTTTTGGATCACACCGCGCACTCCGCTCGTGATGAACTTTTCCGAGAACGCGCAGAAGAATTTTTACGATCCACTTCTGGACCTGTATGTGAGACTGAGCGGATACGACGGGAATTGCGTGATTTGCGCCGTGGTGAGCCGCCGGCCGTTTGCAAATCCCGGAAAGCTTCGTCAATTGGTCACGGCGGTTGTGGAGCAGGGACCGGATACACCCCTGCCCATCGGGACCATGCTGATTCTGGGAGCCGATCAGAAAACTCCCACCTACGTCTCGTCGGATAATTCGGTTCGTGAAGATATGGGATTGCTCGGCCGGATTCGCGCTCAACTGGGAGGAACCTATACTGTCGTGGGGGTGGAACTTCCGCTGCCGTCGCAGCTGCACGCCCCCCCAACCGCACGAGACACCCCGTCGGAGCAACACTCGCAACCTTCGAACTCACCACCGAATGGAACCTGATTTCAATCCCAGCGCACGAGGATGACGGGGAAATATCTGAATGAACGAATGGCAGAGGATAGGATTCTGGTTGGGGGTCGTTTTTTGTCTTTCGGGTTGTCGATCGCCCGAACCCCCGCGAATCACACTGGATCGGGACACGGTGCTTCCTCCCCGCTGCGCGATGGTGTTTTTTGTGGATGGAATGGATCGTGTTCGTCTGTCGCAAATGTTGTCCGAGGGTCGTTTGACGAACATCCAGCGGTACTTTGTCACGACCGGTGTGACGGTCGAACGTGCGGTCGCGTCTTTGCCTCCGACCACCTATCCCCAATCGGTTTCGCTGCTCACGGGTTGTTTCCCGGGCCATCACGGCGTGGTGGGCAACGAATGGCTGAACCGGCAGACGTGCGAGGTTCAGGACTATATTCGCGTCGATACGTATCGAACGGTCGATTGCGATTACAGTCGCAAAACGATTTACGAATTGCTGAACGACCAACCGACGTTCAATATCCAGTTTCATACCCGTCGCAGTGTCACGGGTACGATGGACAATGAAAACTCCATGGCAGTCAACTGGTTTTTGCAGTACTTCAGCGATGTGGATCGAAACGTCGGATACTGCATCGAGGATGTTGCGGCGTGGGCGAATCGGGAGCATCATTGGCCCGTGGTGTTGACATTTTATTTTCCGGGAGTGGATGAAGTAGGTCATCGCTTCGGTTCGGATTCAGTGGAATACGGTGACGCCCTTGAAGCCGTCGATTGGGCTATCGGGCGCATCTGTGGTGCAATCGAGAGCCATTCGGAACTCGCTTCACGGATGTACCGTGTTTTGCTCACCGATCACAATCACGTCTTGATTCCTATGACCCATCGGTTTGATCTTCGCGGTTGGCTTGAGCACCGAAAAAACCTGCGGGTTCATCAGGGATTTCTCAAAGGAGGATCCCGTGAGTCTCGCGCCGAAAAACTAGATCGCGCGGATGTCGTGCTGGTCACCGAATCGAGTCGTCGGGCGATGTTGTATGTGAAAGGACGGTCCGGTTGGTCTGATCCGCCGGATGTGGCGGTGTTGGATGACCTGCTGGCCGATCTGATCCCCTTGCCGGCGGTAGGGGTCGGTCTGCGACGCGACGGTCCCAACCGCATTCGTGTCGTATCGCACGACGGATTCGCCGTCGTAGAGCGTGATGATTCCATGAAACCCGCGCGGTATCGTTTGCTCAACCTCAAAGGGGATCCGCTGGGCTTTGCGGCGGATGCGGAACTGTCCCGATTTGCGGGGGAGGGTTGGCATGATTCGCAAAGCTGGTTGGCCGCGACGATCGAGAGTCGCTATCCGGATTTTGTTCCGCAAGTCGTCGAAATGTTCGACGCATCACATCTGGGAGACCTCGTTCTGTTCGCGGATTCCGATTATAGTTTTGACACGTTGTGGGCGGGTTCGCACGGTTCGTGCCTGGCGGCGGACATGCTCACGCGGATGTACTGGTCGGGTTCCGATTTGCCCGCCGGCGGTCACGTTGGGATGATGCGATGGGTTGACGTGATGCCGACGATCGTGGACCTGCTGGGTTTTGGCGATCGACTTGAGGCCATCGAGCCGATCGACGGGATCAGTGCGGCGGATCGATTGCGGCACGCTTCACCCTGATCGGGGAAATGAATGATTCCTAAATTTCTGATTCGACTGGCATTTTATCCCACGCTGGCGTTCAACCGCCTGATGTGCGCGATGGGAATCTGGCGGACATGGGACGCGGTGGATGAACACGTGATCGTCGGTTCTTTGCCGAGGCGGAAACATTTGAAGCGTCTGTACGATCTGGGGGTGCGCGCGGTCGTCAATCTGTGCGGAGAATACGTCGGCGACACGAAGGCGCTTCGCGAGTTTGGAATGGAGCAGTTACATTTGGCGACGCTGGATTTTTATCCGCCCAGCGAAGAGGATCTCCACAAGGGGGTAGCGTTTATTTTCGACCAGATCGCGAAGGGTCACAAAATTTACGTACACTGCAAGGCAGGCCACGGTCGCAGCGTCACACTGACAGTGTGCTATTTGATTCGCAAGGATCACCTGACGGCGGCGCAGGCTGACAAAAAACTCCGTTCGATTCGGCGCCACATCGACCGGGGGATCGGCCGTCGGTCCGTGGTACTGGCTTTTGAGCAACATGTCCGGCGTGAACCGTGAGAACCGACGCGGTTTTGTGCTACAATAATCGACATGGACGGCGTCCGACGAATCGAACATTTGCGTGAAATCATTTCGAAGTTTCCGAAATCGCCCGGCTTGTATTTCATGAAAGACGCTCAGGGCGTCGTTTTGTACATTGGAAAAGCCAAAGACCTGCGAAGCCGCGTCCATTCATATTTTCAGGATTCCACCGACCTGCTCAACACGCGCGGGCCCGAAATCGCAAGAATGGCGACGAAGGTTTGCGACATCGACTTCATGGAATGCGAAACCGAGGTCGATGCGCTGCTGCAGGAAAACCGGCTGATCAAGGACGTCCAGCCGCCGTTCAACGCCGACCTGAAAGACGGACGATCGTTTCCCTATCTGGAAATCACGACGCGCGAGGATTTTCCGGGCGTGTACGTGACGCGACAGCCCCACGTTCGAGGTTCCAAATTATATGGGCCGTTCGTCAACGCCTTCGGCCTGCGCGAAGCCGTCGATGCCCTGCAAAGAATTTTCAAATTCCGAACCTGCGGACTCGACATCCGCGACGAGGATGAATCCCGTCGTTATTTCCGACCCTGTTTGCTGTACTCGATTCATCGGTGCACGGCGCCGTGCGCGGCGAACATCAGCAGGGAAGACTATCGAAAGGACATCGGGCGTCTTCGGAAACTTCTGGGCAGTAAACGTCGTCCGCTCCTCCGGCAGTTGAAAAACGAAATGGACGCCGCTTCGAAAGAACATCGATATGAAGAAGCCGCCGTGCTCCGCGATCGCATTGGGGCCATCGAGTCGTTGTCGCTTTCCGGTTCGCCCGACGACAACGTTCAACCGGAGGTGTTTTTTGTCGATCCGCGCGAGGGGCTGGAGCGACTGGGCAAAATTCTTGAACTCGAAAACCCGCTGCGAAGCATCGAATGCATCGACATCGCTCACTTGCAGGGGGATGAATCCGTCGGGGCACTCGTCTGCTTTATCGACGGGAGACCGTACAAGTCGGGTTACAAACGATTTCGGATCAAAACCGTTGAGGGACAGGACGATTATGCCATGATCCGCGAAGTGCTTCTGCGACGATACCGCTACGCCGCAGGCGGCGAGGAATTGTATCCCGATCTCATTTTGATCGACGGAGGACTGGGACATCTGCACGCCGCACTGAACGCATTCAGCGATTTGATTGTTCGTCCTCCGATGGTTCTCGCTTTGGCGAAGAAAAAAGAAGAACTGTTCATTCAGGCCCGATCCAAACCGTTGATTTTACCTCGCAACGATCCGGCGCTGCGGCTGCTTCAGCACGCGCGCGACGAAGCCCACCGCTTCGCCCAGAATTACCATCATCTCCTGCGAAGCAAAAAACTGTTCCAGGACGACGTTCCTTCAAAATGACCGTACCGAAAGCAAAAAAAATCTCGTCGGCATCATTTATTCTATTCAAAGCAGTCCGAGTTTTTCCATGCGATAGCGAAGCTGGTCGCGCGAGAGATGGAGGAGTTTGGCGGCTTTGGTTTGGTTGCCGGTAGTGCGATCGAGGGCTTGGCGGACGAGTTGGGCTTCGACGTCCTCCAGATCGACACCGTCGGGTGGAAGCTGCAATCCCCGCAACCCGAGTGACTTGTTGTCTTCCTGCTGACCGATCACAAAATCATCGACTCGCAAAATCGGCGATTTGGAGAGAATGATCGCCCGTTCAATCGTGTTGCGAAGTTCGCGGACATTGCCCGGCCACGCGTAGCTTCGCATTCGCTCAAAGGCAGGCGGGTCGATCTGCTGGATATTTTTCCGATATTCGCGGGTGTAATCGTCCACGAAATGCCGAGTCAGCAAATCAATGTCGGCGTCGCGTTCGCGCAACGGCGGAAGTTCGAGCGTGATGACATTGAGGCGATGGAATAAATCCTCGCGGAACCGGCCTTCGGCGACTGCCTTTTGAATGTTGCGGTTCGTGGCGGCGATGATTCGCACGTCCACCGTGATGTCCCGAATACCTCCGATTCTCCGAAACGCCTTTTCCTCCAGAAATCGCAGCAGTTTCGCCTGCAGCGCCGGCGGCATGTCGCCCACTTCGTCCAGATACACCGTCCCCCCGTTCGCCAACTCGAACAATCCGGGTTTCTGATGTTTCGCATCCGTGAACGCGCCTCGCTCGTGACCGAATAACTCGCTTTCGAGCAGCGTCTCGCTCAGCGCCGTGCACGTGATATTGACGAATGGTTGTTCCGCCCGGTCGGAATTGTAGTGGATTGTTTTGGCGACGACGTCTTTGCCGGTCCCGGTCTCGCCCAGCAAAAATATCGTCGAACCCCCGCTGCCGGCCACGTCCATAATAAACCGGTACACGGTTTTCATCCGCTCACATTCTCCGATGAGCCGGTCGAAACCGAATTGCTTTTTCGACTTTTCGCGGTAGTTGCGGACTTGCCGTTTGAGCTGCGTGGTTTCCAGTCCTCGCTCGACCTTGATCATCAATTCGTCGATCTGGAACGGTTTTCCGATGAAGTCGTAGGCGCCCAGTTTGATCGCTTCGACGGCGGTCTCGATCCTGCCGAACGCCGTCATCAAAATCACCACCACGTCCACGTCCTGTTCCCGGATCTTTTTCAGCACTTCAATGCCGGTCAGGTCCGGCAACTTGTAATCCAGCATCACCAGATCGTAGATGTTGCTTGCGAAGAGCTCCAAGCCCTGCGAACCCGTCTCGGCTTCGTCCGCAATGTAGCCTTCATTGTGAAATCGCTGTTTCAGCGACCACCGGATCAACTGCTCGTCTTCGATAATCAAGACCCGCGTATGACCAATCATCCCAAACCCTCGCTATCCGTCACCGGGGCCGCATGTGACAAACTCACCACAACCAGCGTTCCCTGTTCCGGCGCCGTTTGAATGTGCAACTCACCTTCGTGGGCGTCGATGATCCGCTTGCAGATCGACAACCCCAAACCCGTCCCGCGCGACTTCGTCGTGAAAAACGGTTCCGTCGCGCGCTGTAACACTTCCGGCGTCATCCCTTTTCCGTTGTCGCGAACATGCACCAGCACCCGACCGTTCTCGCAAAACAACCGCAGCGTCACTTCGCCCCTCTCCTCGCACGTTTCGCACGCCTGAACCGCGTTGAGGATTAAATTGGAAAACACCTGCTCGAATTGCCCGGCGTCGATCCGCGCATACGCCGGTTTGTCAAAACCCTCGCACCGCAACCGCACCGTTCTGAGTTGCGGATCACCGCTCAGCACCCGCAAACAGTGTTGAATCGTCCGCCGAATGTCGCGGATTTGCCGCTCCGGAGGTTTCGGCCGGGCATACACCAGCAAATCCTTGACGACCGAATCCAATCGGTCGATCTGCCGAAGGATTTCGCGCATGATTTCCCAGTGTGGATTCGATTTGTCCATACCCGTCGAGATCACCTGAATCGCTCCGCTGATCCCCGCCAACGGATTCTTGATCTCGTGCGCCAGCGCCGCTGCCAACTGCCCGATCTGCGCCATGTGCTGAACTTCGTCCAACTGATGCTGGATGTTCTGCGAATCCATTTTGCGAATCTTCTCCACGTATCGCTCGTGGTAGGTCTGCAGCATCAATGCCAGTTCCAAGTCCAACAGACGATTCAGGGCCGCCAGAGTCTGTGGCCTGTCTTTGGACTGAGACGACTCGATGGCCTGGGTCAGTTCGTGGCGCAAAAAACCCATGCCCAGCACCATGAAGTGCTCGGGCAAATTGACATCGACGTGAACATGCCCCACCCGGCTTCGACGTTCAAAGAATGCCTTGTCATATTCCCCGCCGAACGCCTCCGTCAGCCATCGAACCATCGCCCGGTGCAGTCGCTGCAATTGCATGGGTCCACCGCTGAGCACGGCATTCGCCTGCGGGTCCTGTAAAATCTTCTCATAAAAGGACTTGGCGATTTTTGGCAAGTGGGGTTCGATGAACGCGGCGATCCTGCGAAGATGCTGGGCATCCTCTTCGGTAAAACCGACCCAGGTTCTCAGACGTTCAAATTCGGCCCGCTGCATCGAATAACCCCAGTCTGGAACATTATAGCGTATCGGGCATTGGCACTGAACATGCGGGGGTCGTCCGCAATCAGGCTCACCCTGATCTCGTCACAACATTTGGCAATTCTGCGTACCTCGTGCTATTCTGGAGACATCTTATCGAAGGCGGGCCTCGCCGATGTTCATCGAAAATCACATGACGCTCAATCCGCAAACGGTTCGGCCGAATACGCTCGTCGCCGAGGCGCTGGGATCGCTTCAACACGGACGCTTTCATCATCTGCCGGTCGTCGATGATGCGGGTCGGTTGGTCGGAATCATTACCGATCGCGATTTTCGATCCGCCGTCGGTTATGATCAACACGTTCGTGCGAACTTGCGCGTCGAGGAGATCATGAGCACCGACGTGGTCACCGTCCGGCGCGACGCACCGCTCGAAGAAGCCATCCGCCTGTTTTTCGAGCATCGTGTCGGCGCCCTCCCCGTCGTTCAGGGTCAGCAACTGGTCGGGATCATCACCAAACACGACATCATGAAGGCGGCGCGCGATTGGCTGGGCCTCGACCGCGCCGGGCGTCGGATCGAAGTGGCCATTCCACTGGGCGTATCCGACATCGTCCATGCCCTGAGCGCCCTCTCCGATGACGACGAAATTTACAGTTTGGTGGCGGCCCGCCTGCGAACCGACGGCCGGGAACCCGTCCTGTATATCCGAACGGCGAATTCCAATGCGCCGATCGTCGAGCGAAAATTGCGACAGCGCGGCGCCATCCTGCTCGCTCCCGAAAAACCCCCTCCGGCGTTATAATCCATGCTCATGAAGCACGCGACCGGTCTGGTTCTCGACGAAGTCTTTACCCGTCATCGTACGGGTCCGCATCATCCCGAATCCCCCGAACGACTTCGTGCCGTCGAACAAGCTCTCTCTCAATCCGGTCTGCTCAACCGATGCGAACGAATCGATCCAGTCCCAATCGACCGGAATCTGCTGCAAAGTAATCACAGTGAAACCTACATCCGGCGACTGGAAGAAGCGTGTCATCGCGGAGAAGGATTCATCGACACCCCCGACAGCCTCATCGGCCCCGAAACCTTCGACGTAGCGATCCTCGCCGCCGGAACCGTCGTCCAAGCCGTCCGTCAGGTCGCCACCGGCCAATTGCAAAACGCTTTCTGCGCCGTCCGCCCTCCCGGGCATCACGCTGAATACGACCACTCGATGGGGTTTTGCATGTTCAACAATGTGGCGATCGCCGCCCGATCGCTCCTAAACGAACACGGTCTGGAGCGAATCCTCATCCTCGACTGGGACGTTCATCACGGCAACGGAACCCAGCACGCTTTTGAAGAAGACCCGCGCGTGTTTTTCTGTAGTTTCCACGGCCACCCGGCGACGCTCTATCCGGGAACCGGATACGAACACGAACGCGGGCGCGGCGCCGGTGAGGGGACCACGCTCAATATTCCGATGTGGC
>CAIVHJ010000169.1 GCA_903905665.1 uncultured Phycisphaerales bacterium | reverse complement strand
GGCACGTCATCGGTGCGGTTGCGGGTTCGGTTACCTCAGTAGTGGTCTTCTATCTTTTGTTTCTCCGAGACAATCCCGCCGGTTTGGTCAGCAAACAATTTCCATATCCGGCGGCTTCGGCATGGAAAGCCGTTGCAGAAATATTGACACAGGGCTTGAGTCATCTTCCGGTCTCTGCCGTTTGGGCTGCTTGCATCGGCGGTGCATTGGGTATTATCCTGGAAGGAATTCGAATGGGCAGCAAAGGAAAATTCCCGCTTAGCCCGATTTCCATGGGTCTCGCTTTTGTGATTCCATTTAATACCTGTTTGGCGATGTCGTTTGGAGCATTTATGTTTTGGTTCATTGGCAAGTTGTATCCGCGACCGGAACAGAAACCCAATGAAATCTTCGTCCAAAATCAGGAAGCCATCTGCGCCGGGATCATCGCCGGAGCCGCGTTAATGGGTGTGGTGACGATGGCCATTGTGGTGTTTTGCCTTACCCAGCATAGTTAGATGAAAGGTGATTTTTATGTACAAACATCTGTTGATCTTCGGAATGGGACTGGTGTGTCTGGCATCGACTTCCGGTTGTATCGGGCGGGCGATCAACGAAGGCGCCGGGGTGGCGTTTGGCGCTTCGGGGAAAGTGACCGATCTTCACAAACCGGAGAAGTTGACCGATTACAAGGGATTGAAGGTTGAAACCCTCACCGTTTCACAGGGTCTTGACGTTCCCGGAAAGATGGTGACGTATCTTCGCGAATCAATGCACAAATCAGCCGGTGAAATGGGGCTTCCATCCGACCGTCGCCCGATTCTGCTTTTGACGGGTGAGGTCATTCATTACGAATCAGGCTCTGTCGTCGATCAGGCGATCGGTCCGTTGCAGGAGGTGATCCTCCGAACGCAACTGCGCGATGCGGACACGCAAGCCGTGCTGGCGGAGTCTAACTTGATCGGTCGAGCGCGCGCAACGACGTCCGGGGGATCGGAGAATCTGGCGGAAGGTGTGGGCAAGGCGCTCAGGAAGTGGCTCGAATCCGCCGGTTTCAAAGAGGCCAAGAAAGAATAGGCAAGTCGCTGTTCATATCAGCTTGTTTTTGAAATGCCGGACAGACACGGCGTGCTGTGTTTTCGTGATTTGTTTTGTGGAGTGCTTGGCCGCTTCTCTTGATTCTCACCCGACAGTTTTCCGAGTATAATACAGGGTCTTTTGACGAGTCTCGTCATGCAGGGGGAACGTGGATTATGGTCTGTGAGGAATTCGCATGTTTATGAATGACATCTTCTTATGGCTGGACATCCATCCCGTGTTCTGGCCCGTGTTTATCATTATGGCTCGGATCACCGACGTGTCGATCGGCACTGTTCGGACGATCTGCGTCGTCCGGGGTTATCGCGCCATTGCTGCGGGATTGGGATTCTTTGAGGTGGTGGTTTGGGTGCTGGCCGTTTCGGGAATTTTGAAGGAAATCACGATACTGAAAGTCCTGAGCTACGGTATGGGGTTTGCGCTCGGCAATGCCGTGGGAATGATCATCGAAAATCGTTTGGCCTTGGGAAATCAACTGATCATGGTCATCTCGCGCGGCCGCGCGCACGCCGTGTCATTCGCGCTGCGGTTGGCGGATTTCATCGTGACCGATGTCGCCGCTCAGGGCGGACGAGGGGAATCTGCTATGTCGTTTGCGATCGTCCCGCGCCGCCGTGCCAAGGACGTGGTCCGTATCGCCAGAACTGTGGACGAAAACGTCGTCATCGTCATCGACGACGTCCAGCACGTTTCCTCCGTTCTCAACAAAACCGCCGTTCCCAATACCGGATGGTTGTCGGTGTTCAAGAAGAAATGACCGCGCAAGAAACTCCGTCCGCAGTCCTCAATCCGTCTTCGCAATCATATCCGACTCAACGGAAGCAGCGGTGAGAGATGAATGTCAGATGTTCCTGTTCGTTCAGATTTCGGGCAACGTCGTCGGCGCATTGGCGCATCCGGGGCCTGTCAACAGGATGCCGGTGTAGATCTGGGAACATTCCGCCAGAGCGATGGGGTCCGGGAGGTTATCCACACATCCCAGATTGCTCATGCAGGTATAGAATTCGCTGAAATCGCATCCCGATTGCAGGATGGCATCGGGGCACAAGGATTCCAGTGTCATCTGGGCCTTGTTGGCTTCGCTGATGCACTCCAGCGACTGCATGTGATCATAAGTCGCCTCACAGGCTTTTCTCAGTTGCTCCGCATTGTTACCGCATCCGGTCACCATATTCCCGGCTACAGCCAGCGCCACAATCCAAGGCATTCTTTTCATGTGTACGTCTCCTCTGAAGTAGTTTCAATAACAAGTCCGAAAATCTTCTTCACACATCATGGAGGCGGTATCGTCGCCTCAAAACTTGCACAGTCAGGATCCGTCGAAATCAGAACGATCAGTCCGTCATAGCACTGAAGTTCCGCGGTCGCATCCAGTGTTTCGTTCGTGCACTTGAAATTCTCCGTGATGCAGTCATAGAAAACGGTCAGGTCGCAGTTGGGTATTGTATCGGCCGAGGCGCACAGATCCTCCAGCGCGGTTCCGAATTCCGAAGTTTCGGCGCACGGAAGCGATTGATAAAAAGTCAGGGCGTCCTGACATGTCGCGTGATGTTCCTTTCCGTCGCAACCAGCCCATGCGAATCCTGCCGCAACCAGCATCGTAATCCAGACCGCTCGTTTCATGATTTAAACCTCCTGTGAAGAGATAGGCGACATCCGGTGCTAACTGGACGACACGACTCATAACTTTATCCTCTTTGGGACGCATCGCAAGAACCGAATCTTTATTCCTGGTACAGGGATTCAAACTTGGGATTCTCTTCATGTCGGAGGGGCACCGAGGATACCAGATCTCTTGACGGAACTTTGTGCTCCCTATAGGATTCTTGTCTCCGCCCTCGTGCGGGTTTTCCCGGACAAACCAGGTCGGAGGGGGAATCCCAGAACACAAATTCGATGGGCCGCATTCTGTTGGAGATGGAACGTGGGTTACGATTGTGTCGTATGTGTCAAACAGGTGCCGGATACGTCCAACGTCACCGGTGAGGCGATGAAAGCCGACGGGACCGTCAACCGGGCAGCCCTGCCGACTATCTTCAATCCCGAAGATTTGCACGCGCTGGAATCGGCGTTGATGATTCGGGATCGGTTCGGGGGAACCGTGACGGTTCTCACCATGGGCCCGCCGGCGGCTTCGGAAGTTCTTCGCGATAGTTTGTATCGCGGCGCCGATCGGGTCATCCTGCTCACCGATCGCCGGGCCGCCGCCAGCGATACTTTGGCCACCAGTTACATTCTCAGCGCCGCCATTCGCAAACTCGGACGCTACGATTTTGTTTTTTGCGGTCGCCAGGCGATTGACGGCGACACCGCTCAGGTCGGCCCGCAACTGGCGGAAAAACTCGGCATCCCGCAGGTCACTTATTTTGAACGTCTGGTAGAAGTCAGCGGTCAATCCGCACGCGTCCGCCGAAACGTCGGCAACGGCTGGGAGATTCTCGAAGTCCGCTTGCCGGTATTGCTGACGGTGCTGGACATCGCTAACGAACCTCGTCCACCCGCTGCGCGACGCGTCATGCAGTTCAAACGCGCCCGCACCCCCGTCGAAGTTGCACGGGAAATTTCCGAAATCGCACCCAACGCCACGGATCGCGATCGTGAAAACGAACTAGCCCGGCGGATCGAACAATTGAAAATGAACAGGCTTTTGATGGATCAATGGGACCTCGATTTTATCAACGCGGATATGCAATGGTGTGGCCTGTCGGGTTCTCCCACCAAGGTTCATCGCATTCAGTCGATCGTGTTGACGAAGGAAGGTTTTACCGAAATCCCTCCGACGGAAGAGGGTATTCGAAAAATGATCCACGAATTGATCGTGGACCATACGCTGGGATGAAAATGGCTCTGAGTCATGAGTTGTTGGTCATTAGTTTTTAGTTTCAAGATTGAATAAAGAATAGCGGGTGTAATACCTGGAATGCAGGATTTTCGTGAGTTAAAAGTCTGGCAGAAGTCACATGGACTGGTTTCGTGCGTATATCGGATTACCAGACGATTTCCTCCTGAAGAATTGTATGGATTAACCAGCCAGATGCGAAGGGCTGCTGTATCCATCCCTGCGAATTTGGCGGAAGGTTGTGGTCGAAAGGGGCGGACGGAATTTGCTCAGTTCGCACATATTGCCATGGGATCGGCAAGCGAGTTGAAGTATTATTTTCTGTTGGCTCAGGAATTGGCATTGATAAAATCTGACGAGGCGCATGAATTGATTTTGCAGATTGATGAAATACAAAAGATGTTGGCTGGTTTCATTCAAAAGATGCGCTCCTCAGCAACAGGAAAAACACCCTAACAACTAACAACTAACGACTAATGACTAACGACTAATGACTAACGACTGATGACTGACCATTATGATTACACAAAATCGACAAGGTGACGTTTGGATTTTCGCCGAACAGGAAGACGCGAGCCTCAGCGAGGTCGTTCTCGAACTGTGCAGCAAAGCCCGTGAACTGGCGGACCAACTCGGCGTCAATGTGGGCGCCGTGCTCCCCGGCAGCAACGTGCGCGAACTGGCCGCTCATCTGATCGCCCACGGGGTCGATCGGGTGTACAGCGTCCAGCACGCCGAACTCAAGCACTATCGCACGCTCCCGTATGCCCGCGTGATGTGTGAACTGATCACCCGCCGCAAACCCCAGATCGTCATGTTCGGCGCGACGCCGCTCGGCCGCGATTTGGCGCCGCGCGTTGCATCCGAGATGAGATGCGGTCTGACCGCCGATTGCACCGATCTGGAAATCGGCGACTACACCGACGCCAAAACCAAAGAAACCTTCAAAAACCTGCTGCTTCAGATTCGACCCGCCTTCGGGGGCAATATCATCGCCACGATCGTCAATCCGCACCGCTGGCCTCAGATGGCGACCGTCCGCGAAGGCGTGATGCGAATGGACGAACCCGACCCGTCGCGCAAAGGCGAGATCATCGACGAAACGGTTCAATTCACTGATTTTGATCTGAGCGTGCGATTGATCGAACGCCACCGCGAACCGCGCAAAGTCAACCTTAAGGCGGCAAGGGTTATCGTCGCCGGAGGCGGCGGTGTCGGAAGTAAAGAGAATTTTCAGAGGATTCGCGATCTGGCCGGCGCCGTCGGAGGCGCTGTGGGCGCTTCCCGTGCCGCTGTGGACAGCGGATTCATCGGCAAGGATCATCAGGTCGGCCAGACCGGTACGACGGTGCGACCGGCGCTGTACATCGCCTGCG
>CAIVHJ010000168.1 GCA_903905665.1 uncultured Phycisphaerales bacterium | reverse complement strand
GTAAAGGAGCGTGCGTTTGCATCAGAGCCCCCCGCGCCAGCGGGGGGTTCTTCTTGTACTGCCCTGCGCGAGCAGGGGGGCCTTTGTGTATAGGGACACGAGTCCTTCTTCCCGACTCGTGTCCCTTTCTTAACGTTTGCCGGACATTCGTAACTTGTAATTCATAATTCCAAATTCGTACTTCATCATCTCTGAAAGCGTGACCGTCAATACCTTCCTGATTCCTCGATGGGGTCGTGCCCAGTCATCTCTTCGCCCTCCAAGGGGCATGAGGATGATTCGGAAGGCGAGTCGCATTCATTCCCCAAGGAGTTCAGGAGTTTGAGAGTACGGAGTTAATTTTCCAACTCTTGAACTCCTAAACTCTTAAACTTTTTCTTAGCTCCTACATTGAGCCAACGGCTCATGCGGAAACCGCGCTGACGCCTTCCCTTGCTTGTCCCATCGAAGGATCTCGATATTCTTCTTGCCGGGTCAATATCCAATAACTCGCCTCGGCTTAGAGCCTATCCCAGTAGGCAGTAAATGGTCGATATCTCCTGTAACACAAGGATTGTACCACAGGAGGTTCACGGATGAACAAGGATCAACGCAAGCGTCGTGTGAGGAAGGTGACACCGTATGTTGACAAGTGGCGTATTCCCGACCAGTTATGGAAGCAGATCGAATCGCTGTTGCCGCCGCCCAAGCCGCACCCGCTGGGTTGCCACAATCCACGAATTGATGACCGCAGGGCTATGGAGGCGATCTTTTTCGTGCTGCGGACGGGATACCAATGGAATGCACTGAACGCCACAGGTCTCTGTTCGAGTTCCTCGGCCCATCGGCGGTTTCAAGAATGGCGAGCCGCCGGAGTGTTCGAGAATCTGTGGGCGCTGGGATTGAAGAAGTACGACGCCTTGAAAGGTATCGATTGGACTTGGCAGTCGATGGATGGGGCGATGACCAAAGCACCGCTCGGCGGGGAAAAAAACCGGCCCCAACCCCACCGATCGAGCCAAGAAAGGCGTCAAACGTAGTCTTTTGTGCGAAGGAGCGGGTCTGCCGGTCGGCTGGGTCGCGGCGGAAGCCAACCCAGTTGATTTCAAGTTGGTCGGAGCCACGATCGAAAGCATTCCCGTGCGTCGTCCCAAGCCCACGCGAAGCCAACCCCAAGGGTTGTGCCTGGACAAAGGATACGACTACGACGATGTTCGGGACTTGGCCGCGGAGTTCGGCTACACAGCCCACATTCGGGCACGCGGAGAAGAGGCGTTGATGATCAAACGCTCACTCCGCTTCAAAGCCAGACGGTGGGTGGTCGAACGAACCCACAGCGGGATGAATCGTTTCCGGCGCATTCTGACGCGTTGGGAGAAGAAGGCGGAGAACTGCCTTGGCCTGTTGCATCTGGTCTGTGCTTGGATTACTTTCCGTGCAACCAACCTACTGGGATAGGCTCTTAATCCGTACATTTCATTAACGAGACGATTCAGATTGGTTTCAAGTTCGTGAACCTTGGGGGAACCATTGTTATGAAAATCGCCAATAATCTTTTTAACGAGACGGATCAGCTCCCGTGAGGTCGGCGAATCGAGAGGAGGATAAGGATATCGAGCGACGTACTGTGTTATGAATCGTCGTCTTCCGGCGTAGAGCCTGTTGGGGAAAACAAGATCGTGGTAATGGGCCATCAGTTTGGAATTGGCCACGCCCAGCAACAGATATAAAACATCCTGGGGAATTCCGGGTTTCAGGGTAATCCAGTAGCAATTGCCGTCGATCAGATGTCCCTGAAGATCCATATAAAAGCAGGGTTCCGGGTTGATGTCCGGGAATACGATCTTGGGTTTCGCCCATGCTGATGGGTTCTGAGGAACCCAGATTTCGTACCAGCGTCTGCCGGCTTGCATGAGATAGTCGCGTTTTTCCAATCGCGTCCTGTGGGATTCCAGATACGCTTTCGCGTGCGGATAAAGCGACAAGTTGACAACTTTCTTGTCGCCGTTGATGACTTCATGGGGATAGAGTATTTTCCGGGGATGCGGCGTATCGTTGCGGACGGACCAGCGCCGGGCGTCCTCATGAGAGAATAGAGGATGAAGCAGGCTCGCCTCAGGGCGAACCGCCGGGGGAAGCGCTTCCCAATCCGAACGAATGAAGACGTCGTCCGCGGTGGTCTTGATGCCGACGCGAACAAAGGCGAGATCAGAGAATACTCCATCAGAACTCGCGAGAATACGCCGAATCCATTTCGATTCCTCAGCCGTAGTCAGAGACCATATATCGGAAGTTCCATTCTCCAGAGCGATTCGTCCCCGTGTCAAGCGTACGATGCCTTCTGGAACGCGGTAACGGCCCTGTCGATGACCATTCAGGGCGTCCAATATGCTGGTTCTTGTCTTCGGAGCAGCGCGATCTTTTCCCGACTCGTCGGGATGAAAATAGATTTTTGTAAAAGCGGCAGAGTGAATGTTCCTGGGCTTGTCTGCTTCCTTGCGACGTCTGGCAAGAATGATGGCCGGCAAAACTGCTGCCTCAAACAATTTTGTGTCCCCCAGATCGATGATTTCCATAACATGGCATCGTTCGAGCAGGAGACTGCGAATAGAGGCTCCCCCGCGAGTCACGAGGAAGCGATTGGAGGTAATAATACCCATCATGCCGTCAGGTTTCAGCGCCTCTATCATGGCCACGACGAAAGCGTGGTATAAATCCACGCGCCCTTTTAGTCCATATCGACGGGCCAATTGCTGTGCGCGGGCAGCGCCCAGGATTTGCGTGCGGACATAAGGGGGATTGGCAATGATAACGTCGAATGGTTGAGTGAGATTCAAGGGTTGGCTGGTTGGGGGCCAGAGTTCAGGCTGATCGCAGGTAAATTTGAAGGATTCCAGAAAATCATCGCAAATGATTTCGCGATGGTAACGCTGAAAACGAGCAAGGCGTTGACCCGCCAGATGTGCGGCATCGCGATCCGTTTCGACGCCAGTCACGTCGCACTGAGTTATCCCGTTCTTCTCGAGTGCGGCGCACAATGCCTCAAGCAGGGCGCCATTACCGCAGACAGGGTCCAGAATCCGTAGCGTAAGGCGTCGTGGGGGGGGGTAATCTGGCAGGAAATTCGTTCGGCAAGGAACGTTGCGAGCGATTCGGGAGTATAGTGTGCTCCCGTTGTTTTTTGTTTGTTTGTGCGACTGGACACGGAGACGGTTCGAGGCATGAAGATCAATTTTAGCGGACGAGATTATCGTGTCAAACAAAAAGCCCACGAAGCAGGATTCGTGGGCTTTTTGTTGATTAGGGAACAAAGTTGAATCCATCCGACAAGACGGTCGCGTCGGATCGAATCTACTTCATGTCTTTCATCTGTTGTTCGAGTTGGTTGAGCAGGTCCTCGAACAGCGCCATGCAGTCTTCAATGGGTTTAGGGGTGGTCATGTCCACGCCCGCCACTTTCAACATGTCCATCGCATACATGCTGCTGCCGGTCTTAAGGAACTTCATATAGTTTTCGACGGCGCCGGGTTTGGCGTCCATGATGTTTTTGGCCAGTGCGGTGGAGGCTGCCATGCTGGTCGCATAGCGATAGACGTAGAAATCGCGGTAATAATGCGTGACCCGCAAATTCTCGATCGGCAATTCCTCGTCGATGACAAAGGCGGGTCCGTAGTATTTCTGATAGATTTCTTTGGTTTTATTCATGAGCACTTCGGAGGTCATGGGGGCGCCTTTTTCGGCCAGTTCGTGAATGAAGAGATCGAATTCGGCGAACTGGGTTTGGCGGATGACGGTCCGACGGATGTCTTCGAGCATCTGGTTGATGAGCCATGCTTTTTCCCTGGGATCGGTCATTTTCTTGAGCATGGATTGCTTGAAGACGATTTCGGCGGTCGTCGAGGCCACTTCGGCGGTGAACATCGGATAATCGCCATAGACGGGAGGCTGGTTTTCCTTGGTGAACCAGCTTTGCATGGCATGTCCGAGTTCGTGGGCGACCGTGGAGACGTTATCGAACGTGCCTTTGTAGTTCAAAAGCACATAGGGATGGGCCAGATACACGCCTGCGCAATAGGCGCCGTGCTGTTTGCCCTTGTTTTCGTTCACGTCGATCCACCGGTTGGTGAATGCTTTTTGCATCACCGAACAGTATTCCTCGCCCATGGGCTTGATCCCGTCGAGCACCAGTTTCTGGGCTTCTTCATAGGAATACTCGTGCTCCGGTTTGTCCACCAGATTGACGTAGAGATCGTAGAAATGCAGGTCGTCGGTTTTCAGGAACTTTTTCTTCAGTTCGCAGTACCGATGCAGCAGCGGGAGGTTTTTGTTGATCGTGCTGATCAGGTTGTGATAGACGGCGGTGGGGAGGTTTTCGGAATCGAGGGCAGCTTCGAGGCTGGTGGGGTAACCGCGTGCCTTGGCGGAGAACCAGTCCCCATAAGTCGAACCAGCCATTGTGGAAGCGAGGGCGTCTTTGACGTCGAGGTAACCCCGATGATAGGCCTTAAAGCAGTCGCGGCGATAATCGCGGTCTTTGTTTTCGAGTGAGGCATAGAACACCGGGTCGCTGACTTCGATCGTTTTGTCGTCTTTGGTCTTAATCGTGCGGAGTCGGAGTTCGGGACCGCTGAGGTAATCAAAAGTGCTGCCGGACGCGCCGACCGCCTTGGAAGACATCGCCAGCAGTTCCTCTTCGCGCGGGGAGAGGATGTGTTTCTGGATTCGGTACAAGTTGTCGAAGTAATGGGTGTAGATTTTCAGGTCGTCG
>CAIVHJ010000167.1 GCA_903905665.1 uncultured Phycisphaerales bacterium | reverse complement strand
TGGAGGACGTGTTTGTGACGCTGACGCGATCATTGGCGAGGGCTGATTGATATGAACGGTTTCTGGGCGGTACTGATCAAGGAGTTCACGCACATTCGTCGAAGTCGAACGACGATCTTCTTTACGTTCGTCGTTCCCGCTTTGCAACTGACGATTTTCGGTTACGCCATTCGGATCACGATCGAACACATCCCGATGGCCGTTTATGACCTCGACGGCAGTCAGGAATCACGACAACTGACCGACGCTTTCGTCAGCACCGGTACATTTCAGATCGTCGCCCAGGTGCACGACATGGATTCGTTCCATCGAACGCTGGATTCCGGGCGAGCGAGAGTGGGCCTGCTGATCCCACCGGATTATTCGGAACGGTTGCTCAACCGCCAACAAGCGCCGATCCAGGTTCTGGTGGACGGCAGCGATTCGCAGGTCGCCATGACCGCTCAGAACACCGTCATGTCGCTGACGACGAATCTGTCGTTTGCGCGGGCGAAGGCGATGGGCGAGGCGATGCAATTGGCGCCGGCGCGGGACCCGGCGGGTCGAGCCGCTTTGGCCATCGATCCGCGAGTACGCCTGCTTTACAATCCGAATCTCGAAAGCGCCTATTTTTTCGTCCCGGGTCTGGTCGCCATCATCCTGCAACTCGTCCTGCTATTCCTCACGAGTTTCTCGATTGTTCGAGAGCGCGAACTCGGAACTCTGGAGCAGATATTTGTGACGCCAGTCGGTCGCGCCGGATTGATTCTCGGCAAACTGACCCCCTACACGATTATGGCGTTTGGCGAATTGCTGCTGGTGCTGTTTCTGATGGTCGCAGTTTTTCACGTGCCGATACACGGTGATCTGCTGCTCCTGCTCATCCTGTGCACGCTGTTCATCGTCACGGTTTTGGGTCTGGGACTGCTGATTTCGACTCTGGCAACCACCCATCTGGAGGCGATGCAATTCGCGTTTATCGTCATGATGCCGTCGATTTTGCTCAGCGGATTCATGTTTCCGAGGTCGGAGATGCCGATTCCGATTTATCTGCTCACGTATCTCTTGCCGGCCACGTACTTTATCGAAATTTTGCGAGGGATTATTTTGCGCGGGGCGGACCTGTGGGATTTGTGGCCTCATGTGCTTGGGTTGGCTGTTTGTGCTTCGGTGATCCTGACGCTGAGTATCCGCCGGTTCCGCAAACAGTTAGATTAGCACCTATTCCTAATACTACCCCTCACCCTACCCTCTCCCCTCCAAGGGAGAGGGGTAATGGTAGCACGTTATGGTGTGCTAACCCCTGCCAATCGCCTGAATCTTCGACAAGCGGGATGAAACATTCAACCTGGGAGCCATGGGCAAATCTTGACTGGATTCGGATGTTGCTGTAATTTACGGGTTTACGTGTCCTAACCCCGCGTCGCCAGCCGGAACCGTGCGTGCCGACGGAGGGTTTTTTTGAGATAAGAGCCTGCCGCCACACGTGTTGCAATGAATTGAGAGGGGATTATTATGTTACCGGCTCGAAGAACGTCGCATCGCAGAAGCCGAATTCGTCGATCGCACCATGCGCTGAAACCGGTGCAATCCATTCCATGTCCGATGTGCGGTCAGGCGAAACGGCCACACGCTGCCTGCGAAAATTGCGGTTTTGTCAATGCGAAAGTGCAATTGAAGCGCAAGACGGAAGAAGAATGACTCGGATGGATTACGGAAACGATCCGTGATGGCAAGTCTGTCTGTTGCATTACCTGCGAGTGGAGTTGAAGTTTCATGCGGATAGCACTGGACGCCATGGGTGGTGATCTTGCCCCGCAATGCAATGTGCAGGGGGCGATTGACGCGATCAACGAGTTGGACGATATCGAAATCGTTCTGGTCGGCGACGAATCGCGAATCCGCGAAGAACTGAAGAAATGCGGGGGGCCGTCGGATCGCATCAGCATCGTTCACACGACACAGGTCATCGAGATGGGCGATCCTCCCGTGGACGCGCTTCGGCAGAAAAAGGATTCCTCCATCCTGCGATTGGCGGAGATGGGCGCCAGCCGGCAGGCGGATATTGTGCTGAGCGCCGGGAATACGGGCGCTTTTGCGGCGGCCTGCCAGTTGCGAATGCGCACGATTCCGGGAATTCAGCGGGCTGGAATCGCCGTGACTATTCCGTCGTTTTACGGGGCGTTCGTTTTGTGCGACGTTGGGGCCAACATTCAGCCCAAAGCGGTTCACCTGCACCAATACGCGACCATGGGGACTTTGTTTGCCAAACACGTCAGCCGCCTGCCTCGGCAACGCGTGGGATTGCTTTCCATCGGCGAAGAAAACGTCAAGGGGACCAGTGTGATCAAAGAGGCGAACGAACTGCTTCATGCCGATCCGAACATTGAATTCATCGGCAACATCGAAGGACGGGACCTGTTCGAAGGCGCCTGCGACGTGGCGGTCAGCGATGGGTTTGTCGGAAACGTGATTCTGAAACTTTTTGAGGGCCTTTCGCGCGGGATTTTTGAAATGATCGCCAAGGAAATCCTGCAAGCCGCGCCGTCGCTCAAGAAAACATTTGACGAAGTGGTTCGCGAAGTGTGGCGCAAGCACGATTATGTCGAATACGGCGGAGCGCCGCTGCTGGGGCTCAATGGGGTTGCGATCATCTGTCACGGCAGCAGCGATGCGCGGACCATTCGCAACGCTATTCGCGCGTCCCGCCATTTCATCAATTACAAACTCAATACACTGCTGGCGGAGCAATTCGCCGGCACGGGGACGGTTCATACATGACACCCAATCTTCGGATCGCCATTCGCGGCACGGGGATGTTTGTTCCCGAACGTCGTTTGACCAACGCCGATTTTGAAAAGATGATCGATACTTCGGACGAGTGGATCACGACGCGCACGGGAATCAAAGAGCGGCGGATCGTCAGCGAGGGAGAATCCACGATGACGATGGCCCTTGAGGCATCGCGTCGTGCGATGAACGATGCGAAGATTCAACCGGAGGAGTTGGACCTGATCATTTGCGGAACGGTGACGCCGCATTTTCTGTTGCCGGCTACGGCGTGTTTTCTTCAGGCGGAATTGGGGGCCGGGAAAATTCCGGCGTTTGATCTTGCGGCAGCGTGTAGCGGGTTTTTGTATTGTCTGATGACGGCGGCCCACTTCGTGCATCATGGAACGTATCGAAACGTTTTGGTGGTTAGCGCCGAGTCGTTATCGAGAATCACGGATTATCAGGATCGGGGCAGTTGCATTTTGTTCGGCGACGGCGCCGGGGCGATCGTGGTATCGCAGGCCTCGAATCCGGAGCAGGGGCTCATCACCGGAATTATGGGAGCCGACGGGCAGGGAGCATCGCTGATCTGTATTCCGGGCGGCGGATCTTTGACCCCGTTTTCGGATCAGGTGCTGAAGGATCGCAATTATCTTATGCGGATGCAGGGTCGCGAGGTGTATAAATTCGCCGTCAGCAAAATGCAGGAACTGATCCGTCAGACGCTGGAGCAATCAGGTGTTCGACAAGAAGAGATTGCCCTGTTCATCCCCCATCAATCGAATCTTCGCATCATAGAATCGGCCGCTACGAAGCTGGGAATTTCAATGGATCGGGTGTGGGTGAACATCGACCGTTACGGCAACACTTCCGGGGCTTCGGTGGGCATTTCGCTGGACGAGGCGCGCCGGGCCGGTCGGATCCGAACGGGTGATCTGGTCATGATGGTGGCGTTCGGGGCGGGACTCACGTGGGGGTCAGCCCTATTGAGGATGTAAACAAACGGTCTTGCTACTGCGCACGCACGCGTGGTGTCATAAGTCAAGTCACACTTGGTGGTTTTATAATATTCGGTATTGAACATCCGAAGTTCAGTTTTCAGTGAATGATTCGTATGGGCGAAACGGCGATCATATTTCCGGGTCAGGGTTCCCAATCCGTCGGGATGGGGAAGGACGTTTTTCAGAACGATCCCCACGCGGCGGCCCTCTTTGAGCGAGCCAACAAAGTACTGGGTTTTGATTTAGCGACGATTTGTTTTGAGGGGCCCGAATCACGATTGGAAGAGACGGATATCCAGCAACCGGCGATTCTGGTCACCAGCCTCGCGATCTGGTCCGTGCTGACCAAAGGTGGGCAGGAGACTCCGACGTTTGAGGCGGCGGCCGGGTTGAGTCTTGGTGAGTACACCGCGCTTCATGCGGCGGGTGCTTTGAGTTTTGAGGATGCGGTCCGGCTGGTTCGTCGCCGGGGCGAGTTCATGCAGGAATCTGCCCGCGCGGTTTCCAGTGGTATGGTTTCGATCATGGGAATGGAACCGGCGGACGTGGAGACACTGTGCCGCGAGTGCGCTCAGGAAGCGGTATTGCAGCCGGCCAATTTCAATTGCCCCGGTCAGATTGTGATTTCGGGCGAGAAGGCAGCGTGTGAACGAGCAGTCCGAGCCGTCGAGTCGTCGGGCCAAGGCAAGGCGGTGATGCTTAAGGTGGCGGGCGCGTTTCATTCGGAGTTAATGCGACCGGCTGCCGAAAAACTTTGCGTCGAACTGGACAAGACAAATTTCAGCGAATCTCGCGTGCCGGTATTCGCGAATGTGAATACTGAACCGCATGGCCGCTCCGCCGAAATCCGCGAGTTATTGTATCGCCAGATGACCAGCGCCGTTCGCTGGCAGGCGACCATCGAACGATTAATTCGTCAGGGATTCGATCGGTTTGTCGAGGTGGGACCGGGACGGGTGTTGACGGGTCTGATGCGCAAGATCGATCGCCAAGTCACGGCAGTCAACGTCAGTACGTGGGAATCCCTCAAAAACTTCATGGGAGGATAAGCAATGTTGCTCGCCAATAAAACAGCCATTGTGACCGGTGCGGCTCGAGGAATCGGTCGTGCGATTTGTTTTGAATTGGGTGCGCAGGGCGCGCAAATCGTGGCAGTGGACATTCTTTCCGATCCGCTGAAGTCCACCGTGTCTGAGTTGTGTGACCGGGGGATCAAAGCCGTCGATCGTGTGGTGGACGTTACCGATTCCGCTTCGGTCAATCGACTGGGCGAAGAGGTCGTCGAGAAATTTGGCGCGATCGACATCATGGTGAACAACGCTGGAATCACGCGCGACACGCTTCTGCTGTCGATGGATGAAAAGCAGTGGGATGATGTCATCCGAATCAATCTCAAGGGCGTGTATCTGGGTACGCAGATGGCTGCGAAATCCATGCTTCGCGCTCGGAACGGTCGGATCATCAACATGGCGAGCGTGGCGGGAGTGATGGGCAACGCCGGACAGGTGAATTATGCCGCCAGCAAGGCTGGGGTGATTGGGCTGACGAAATCGGCGGCGAAGGAATTGGCCAAGCGCAACATCACGGTCAATGCCGTTGCGCCGGGTTTCATCGCCACCGACATGACGGAGTCCCTCCCCGACAAGGTCAAGGAAGCCGTCATTCCGCTGATTCCCATGCAGCGAATGGGCCGACCGGAAGAAGTGGCGGCGGTGGTTGCGTTTCTCGCCGGACCCGGCGCCTCCTACATCACCGGCCAAGTTCTGGTGGTCGATGGCGGATTGCACATGTAAACGATCCCATCGGGTTGTCAGAAAGACCCGGGGAAAGTATAGTATGGGGTTTGCATCGGTTGACCGATGCCCAAAACCATGTAACAAATTGTGGGTCAGGAGGATACAGCTGTGCCAAGTGAACAGGAAATTTTCGAGAAAGTGGCCGCGATTGTCGCCGAACAGATGGGCGTGGATAAAAATGAGATCAAGAAGGAAACCTCTTTTGTCAACGACCTCAACGCCGACTCGCTGGATACCGTCGAGTTGGTGATGGAGTTCGAGGATGAGTTCGACATGAGTATCCCGGATGAAGAGGCGGAGAAAATCCAAACGGTTGGGGACGCCGTCCACTACATCATGAAAATCGTGGCCAGCAAAGGTTGACTCAAACGAGGAAGATGCCTGTGAACCATCGACGTGTTGTGATTACCGGAATGGGAGCCATCACTCCGCTCGGTTGCTCGGTCGAGACGTTCTGGGAACGTCTGATCAATGCCGAAAGCGGCGCCCATTCCATTACCACGTTCGATGTGTCCCATTATGATGTTCGTTTTGGGGCGCAGTGTCTGGATTTCAAACCGGAGGATTACATTGACCGGCGCGAGATCAAACGTTTGGATCGGTTCGCGCAGATGGCGGTGGCGGCGGCCCGGGGTTGTATTCGTGACGCCGGATGGGATTCTGACCGCGAGGATCCAACTCGCGTAGGAGCCGTCATCGGTAGCGGCATCGGCGGATTGCTCGAAATCGAGGAGCAGCACGTTCGCATGCTGGAAAAGGGCGTGGACAAAGTTTCTGCCTTTACGATTCCGAAACTCATGGCCAATGCGGCTTCAGGAAACGTTTCCATCCTGGTGAATGCACAAGGCCCCTCCTCGACGGTCGTAACTGCCTGCGCTTCGTCGGCTCACGCGATGGGCGACGCGATGATGATGATTCAGAACGGGGACGCCGACGCGATGTTTACCGGGGGTTCCGAAGCGGCGCTAACGCCGCTGGGTTTGGCGGCCTTTGCAGCCATGAAGGCTCTGTCCACGCGCAACGATGATCCCGCGCACGCCAGCCGACCTTTCGATCGGGACCGCGACGGTTTCGTGATGGGCGAAGGCGCTGCCGTGTTGCTTTTTGAGGAACTTGAACACGCCCACCGTCGCGGCGCCAAAATCTATGCCGAGGTTGCCGGTGTCGGCGCCAGTTCCGACGCGGGGCATATCACGCAACCCGCTGAAGACGGCCGAGGAGCCGCTTTGGCCATGACCGCCGCTCTTCGAAAAGCCAACGTCACACCCTCCGAAGTCAATTACATCAACGCCCACGGAACCAGCACGGTTCTCAACGACGTGACGGAAACTTTGGCAATCAAGAAGGTCTTCGGCGAACATGCGAAGCGGTTGGCCATCAGCAGCACGAAAAGTGCGATCGGCCATTTGTTGGGCGCCAGCGGAGCCGTCGAACTGGTGGCTACGGTTCTCGCGATTCGGAATGGAGTGGCCCCCCCCACCATCAATTACCAGACACCTGATCCCCAGTGCGATCTGGATTATGTTCCGAATCAGTCGAGGGATCTGAACATTGGTGTCGCGTTGAGCAATTCGTTTGGTTTCGGCGGACACAATGCCTGCGTTTGCATCCGACGATTCGAGTAATCCACGTCCGATAACCCGGGTAGCGACAACCCCCTTTTTCTTTTCATGGCGCCAGCTTTCGGCCGATGAACCAAACTCTCTGTTTATTCCGCATTCCGCAATCCTGTCGTGTGGCACCGACTTTCAGCCGGTGGATCACAGGCCGCAGACTATGCGTATTCATCCCGTATCGTATTGTTGCCGATGAAGATATTGTAGGATTGCATCGCCCGCGGAGTCCCCATGACCGATCAGTCGGACATAGACGCTTTGCTGGCCGAGGCCGAATCGTTTTCATCTTTCGCCTCGTCTCCGGCCGAACCTTCATCGAGTCCGGATGGTGCTGCGGTCTCGAGACCGTCACCGGTACCCTCCGGCTATGCGCGTTCGGCTGTCGCATCAAACGCTCAGGTGAAGCGAATCCTCAGCATCAAGGTTCCGGTGATTGTGCAATTGGCTGAGCGAACGATGAAGACGCAGGAAGTCATGGAGTTCAACGTCGGCTCGATCATCGAATTTGACAAGCGTTTCGACGCCGAACTCGATCTCATCGTCACCAACCGCCGAATCGGAAACGGGCACGCCGTCAAAGTCGGTGAGAATTTCGGCCTGCGCATCAGTCGGATCGGACACATCAAAGAAACCATCAAAGCACTGGCGGGATAATCTCATTTCAGTTCGATCAGTTTTTTGACGGCCGACAGGGCTTCATCCCGATCGTGGATTTCCTCGTTGAGTTGGCGATAGTAGGTTTCGTCCAGAATCTTCTTGAACCGGGGCCCCTGCTGTAAACCCAGTTGAATCAGATCGTCGCCGTTGACGAACGGTTCGGGTGCGATCGTCTCCGGTGGGAGGGCCGCCGCGCGACGTTGCAGATCGTCCGCCGGTTGGGTGGGCGCATGATGGGCGTGCAAAACCGAGTGATAAAATGAAATCAAATCGTCGAAACATGGTCCGACGATCAGCAATTTGAGATCGGCGAGCGTCCGTATCTCATTCCGATTCAACCGTCCGAGTTGTTGCACCAGCCAGACGGTTTCCTTTCGTATTTTGTTGCTGCACGTGAGTTTTCGACAGATCGCACCGACTTGCGACGGGTCGAAGAAATGCAGCAGCACCGCCAGCGCCAGCGAGAAAGAAGATTTTGCGGGCAGATCAGCCATCGCCAAGGCGATTTGATCCAGCTGCTCATCGGTCCAGGAGGGTTCATCCCCAAGATGGTGCAAAAGCGTCGTTTGGCGGAGGAGTTCAAAACCACGGGATCGGTGAGGATCGGTGAGGATTTTTTCGAGTTCCTCGCGCACCCGCTCGGGGCTCACCCGTCGCAGCATCGCCGCCTGACCGCGAATGGCGGAAAACGTTTCGGGTTCGATTTCAAATTCGAGCCGACTTGCAAACCGAATCGCGCGAATCATTCGCAGATGGTCTTCTTCGAATCGCCGCCTTGGTTCCCCGATGGCGCGAATGATGCGTTTCTTCAAATCCTCCTGCCCCCCCACGTAGTCGATGACGCAGGAACGAATCGGATCGTAAAACATGCCGTTGATCGTAAAATCTCGTCGTCGAGCGTCTTCTTCGGCGGTGGTGAATGTGACGGTCTGGGGATGTCGGCCGTCGGTATAGGGCCCGTCGGCGCGAAACGTGGCGACTTCGATGGGATGCCCAAATTGTCGAACGATCACCACGCCGAAATGAGCGCCGACTTTTTGTGCACGGGGATAGAGTTGGCAGATTTCCTCCGGTCGGGCGTCGGTGGCGATGTCGTAGTCTTCGGGTTCCCGTCCCAAAAGTAAATCCCGAACGCACCCCCCTGCCAGCAGCGCAAGGAAACCGGCATCCGTGAGGCGCCGGATGATGGTTTCGGCAGATTGTTGGGCGGAATGAGTCTTCATGCGGGTCAGAATATCGCGCCAGACCGCTTTTAGCAAAAACTTCAGTGGCCCAATAGCGAGAGAATCACCCCCGGCGGGGAGTAAAAAAGGACAAGCTGGTGTCGCCAATGGTGCGCTGATCCACATGGTTAAGACGTGGGAATGTGGAGTCGGAGCAGGGGGTTTTTTTGTGATGGCGGAGCAGGATGAGGGCGGTCGAAGCGACTTGCGGAACCAATGGCAGACGATTCATCAAATCGAAAATTGGCGTACCCTGGGAGAAATCGCATGTATCTTTGTACGGAGGATCGACGAAAACGAGTTCAAACGGATGTGGGCTTTGCAGGTGTTCCATTCGGAGGTTCCATACGTCGGCGCCGAGAATCTTTGCCGTCGTACCGGCTGCAATTCGTTCCAAGTTAGACCGGAGCCGTTGCAAAGTCGGTTCGTGCATTTCAACAAACAAGCAAAATAAGGCTCCGCGGGAGAGGGCTTCAATGCCCATGGAACCGGTACCGGCGAACAGATCGAGAACGGAACCGGGTGGAATTTGACCGGGGACAGCCAATCGCGAACCGAGAATATTGAAGGCGGTTTCCTTGACCCGATCTAGGATCGGGCGAGTCTGGGGGCCCTGCGGTGAAATGAGCGGGATTCCCTTCCATTTTCCGGCGATGATGCGCACAATAACCCTCGACCCGTCAAAAGGCACCAGCGTGTCAGAATGAACGGGGTATGATACCATATCGGGGTACGACGAAGGAACAACGGAAAGCAACCACCGCACCAAGAGGATTCGGCGATGAAGTTTCAAAACGTCAAAGGGACGCGGGATTTTTACCCGCCGGAGATGGCGGTTCGGAACTGGCTGGTCGGGAAATGGCGTGAGGTGTCGCAACGACACGGTTTTGAGGAGTACGACGGGCCCGCGCTGGAATACCTCGATTTGTACGTCGCCAAGAGCGGGGAGGGCATCGTATCCGAGTTGTATCATTTTGAGGACCGCGGCGGTCGAGCGCTGGCGTTGCGACCTGAAATGACGCCGACGCTGGCACGGATGGTAGCGGCGAGAGCCAACGCGCTGCCCAAGCCGATCAAGTGGTTTTGCGTTCCGAATTTTTTTCGGGCGGAGCGTCCGCAACGAGGACGACTGCGGGAGTTTCTGCAATGGAACATCGACATCATCGGGGCGCCGGAGGATCGAACCGATTTGGCCGATGCCGAGTGCATCAGTGTCGCGCTCGATTTGTTTGAACAACTGGGATTGACCACCGAACACGTCGAAATGCGTATCAGTTCCCGAACGGTGTTTGCGGAAATTCTTTCAACCCTGAAAATCGAATCGGATCGCCACCCGTTAATCTTCAACGTACTGGACAAGCGAGGGAAAATTCCGCCCGAAGTCTTCGACGCGGAACTCGCCAAAACAGGATTGAACGAAACGCAGCGAAACACGCTGAACGAAATGATGAGCGTTCGCGGAGATGAGGCGTTCAGCCAAGTGGAAGCGATTCTCGGACCGTCCGCGAAATCGGATTCGTCTTGCGCGCAACTGAAGTCGGTCTTGAACGCCCTGAAGGAACAAGACGACCGCAAGGCGCTGGATTACTGCGTGTTTGACCCCTCCGTCGTTCGCGGGCTGGATTATTACACCGGCATCGTGTTTGAAGCCTACAGCACCGGAGACGTACGCAGAGCAATTTGCGGCGGCGGTCGCTATGACAATCTGCTTGCCGAAATGGGGGGTGGGCATTTGTCGGGGGTCGGGTTTGGAATGGGAGACGTCGTGCTTGGAGAGGTTCTCGAGGAATGCGGACTGATCCCTGGCCTGACTGAATCAGTGGAATGCTATGTCGCTACAGAAATCGCAGAAAAAATTCCCGATGTCTGGACGATCGTCAACATCCTCCGCCGGCAAATGAAACAATCCTGTATTTTTAGTTACAAAGCCGGTTCGCTAAAAAAACAGTTCCAGCAGGCAGCTCAGCACCGAGCCGAATTTTGCATCATTGTCGGCCCGTCTCTCGCCGTCAAACACATGGCGACGGGCCGGCAAATCGATTTGGACTTGCCAAGCAATCTGCATACCGGTTCGGCGCAAAAAATGCTTCGCGAGGAACTCAGCAAAACCTTCGCCACATTGAAGCAGAGTGACACATAAAAGTCACCAAAACACGGGGTTCCTGTTCTGCGGGTCTTGACCGAGGAAGAAAGCGAGTTTAAGAGTTTGAGAGTTAAGGAGTTGGGGAGTTGAAGAGTTTAGGAGTTTCAGAAGACAGAAAACTGGGTTGATTGAATACTTGGACCTATCACTCCTGAACATACGGAGCAAGAAGGGCAAGGGATTGCGATGGCGAGGCGGTACGTTCATTATGAGGCGGCGTTTGAGGATTACCTTCGATCCGAGGGAACCCCCTATATCGCCGTGGACGAAGCCAAGAAGGCCATTTTTTCGGGAAGTCGTGTGAAATCGTTCGATTTTCTGGTTTATCGCCAGAATGGTCCGAATTGGCTGGTGGACGTCAAGGGACGCAAGTTTCCATACGACATTTCTGGTTCACGTCGGTACTGGGAAAACTGGGTGATGCAGGAAGACCTCCACGATCTGCACGAATGGCAGCAAGTCTTTGGAGAGCAATTTCAGGCGGTTTTCGTTTTCGCATATTGGATCACCCGATCCCTTGTTGGTTGTCCATTTGATTCCCTGCATTTTTTCCGGAGTGAATATTACGCTTTCATCCCCATCACGGTGGCGGATTACGGCGCCTTGAGCGTGGGACGATCGCCGAAATGGAATACGGTCACCGTACCAGCCAGAGCATTTCGTGAGCGGGCCAAGGCCATTTGAACGATTTGAAAAAACGGGATGAACGGCAGACAATAGTACACACGGGACCGAGGTGGATATCCACGGTGAAAGAGGCGAGTCATATCCGTACGTCGCCGTGTTGGGGATTATGTCGATGATGGTGGGAACCGATTTGAAGATTGCCTTGGCGCTGGGGGCCATTTTTTTGGTCGTGAGTGTTTATTATTTTGACGGGTCGCGCCGAGAGGATATCGTCCTGATGGATTTGTCCAAAAGCGTTCAGGTTGAAAACCAGCGGACGCTGAGCAAGTTTCTGAACGATCCAAAAATACAAAACCCCACCACGCCTGCTTTGGAGCACCGATCAACAGTTCTTTCGCCCCAGGTGAACCCTCCGGTCAATGCCCCCACCGAGCCCGCCCAATTACCAACCGCGAAGCCGGAAAAAACCGCCCCAACGGCAACCCGGCATGATTATGACGAGTACGTCGTCCAGCCGGGAGATCGTCTTTTTGACATTGCGCAGCGCCGATTGGGGGCAGGAAACCGCTGGCAGGAGATTTATGCGATCAACAAAGACGTGCTTGGGAACGATCCGTCACGACTGAAACCGGGGCAGATTCTCAAGATACCCGTGAAGCCGGCTCACGATTGACTGGAGCCTTTGGCAATGTCGTTCACATCCGCAGTTGTTGGACAGAGGCGAATGTCGGTTATTTCGATCTCCATCCGCAACTCGCCGGTTCGCTTGATCCACGGCAGCGCAAAATTTCGTTTGGAAGACGGAAGGATGGGTCCGCGCATGTCGTCCTCGGCGGCAAAAGGCGTAGCGGCGTAAACCGTTTCTTCGTTGGCGATCCAGTGTTCCTGTGCGTCCGTCAGCACGACGTGCATCGCCAGCAACGCCACGACGCGCGTACCGGTATTCTCGACGGTGATCATCGGCTGAAGGAATCCTTCGCGCTGCGGATTCTGGACGAGTTGATGTTCGATTTTAAGTTGTGGGAGATACCCCGACGAGCGTTCGCTGTTGACCGCATCCGAAAGCAACGGCGGGAGCGAACGTGCGAGTTCGGGAATGTTGTTGGTCAGATTCGAGACGAATCCGATCAGACTGTCGCTTTTTCGATCGGCGATGTTCAGCGTATAGGCGACCACGGCTGAACTGCAGACCACAATGGTCGCCGCCAATGAGCAGATTCCCCAGACCAGCGAAGCCAAAAACGACATTCTTTTTTGTACGATGGTGGTGCTTGTCCCGGCCATTTCGTAATCTCCTGAATGGGAACTCCGATGAAATAAATGCCACCTCATGCTATGGGATTCGTAGGGAGACATGAATTATTTTTATCCCGCGAAAACAACGCAACATTAACGTACCCAGAGCGATAAGAGATTGTGTCCACGAAAAAAACTACCCGTGGAAGCCGCACCAACGACTTGATGTTCTAACTGACGCCCTTATATTGATGCACGAAGGCTTTCGGGATCACCGAAAGACATGAAGTTCACAGGAGATGAAGTTCGAGGACGGACGCAATCGCCGTCGATAATAAATGAAAAGAGGAGTCCTTATGTCATCCACGTCCATCATGCATATCGAAGGTTTGGAAATTCTGGATTCAAGAGGCAACCCGACCGTTGAAGCCGCTGTCGTACTGGAAGACGGAAGCTGCGGGACGGCTGCGGTTCCATCGGGGGCATCGACGGGTGAACACGAAGCCGTCGAACTTCGCGACGGCGACAAGACTCGCTACCTCGGGAAAGGGGTGCTCAAGGCCGTCGAGCATATCAACACGGAAATCTACGAAGCCGTTATGGGACTGGATGCGCTGGATCAGGAGGAGATCGACCAGACCATGATCGAGCTGGACGGCACGCCGAACAAAGGCCGACTCGGCGCGAACGCAATTCTCGCGGTGTCGATGGCCGCCGCGAAAGCCGCCGCGGCGGCGTGCGGTTTGCCGTTATACCGATATCTGGGCGGAGCGTCCGCTCATGTGTTGCCGGTACCGATGATGAACATACTGAACGGCGGGAAACACGCCGACAACAATGTGGATTTTCAGGAGTTCATGATTCAGCCGTGGGGCGCAAAGAATTTTTCCGAAGCCCTGCGGATGGGTGTGGAATGTTTCCACCACCTCAAAAACGTGCTGAAGAAAAAGGGATACAATACCTCGGTGGGAGACGAAGGCGGGTTCGCGCCGAACCTGAAAAGCAATGATGAAGCGCCGGAGTGCCTGGCCGAGGCGGTGGCGGCGGCAGGATATAAACTCGGCAAGGACGTGTTCATTGCACTGGACCCTGCCGCAAGCGAATTGTGGGACAAGTCCAGCGGAAAATATTCATTTTTCAAGTCCGACCCCAATCGCAAACTATCGGGGGCCGAAATGGTCAAATTCTGGCAGGGATGGGCGGACAAATATCCGATCCGGTCCATCGAAGACGGGTTGGCGGAAGACGACTGGGACGCGTGGAAATTGATGAATCAGACGATGGGCGAGCGGATTCAACTCGTGGGGGACGACGTGTTTGTCACGAGCACGACGCGACTGGCGCGGGGAATTCGCGAAAAATGCGCCAACTCGATTTTGATCAAGGTCAATCAGATCGGAACGCTGACGGAAACGTTTGCGGCGGTGGAAATGGCCAAGCGAGCCGGATGGACGGCGGTCATTTCGCACCGCAGCGGGGAAACCGAGGACAGCATCATCGCCGATATCGCGGTTGCGACCAATGCCGGTCAGATCAAGACCGGCAGCGCCTGTCGGTCAGATCGCGTCGCCAAATACAATCAACTGCTGCGAATCGAAAAGGAATTGGGAGATCGGGCGGTGTTCGGCGGTTCGCTGTGGAACAAACCATAGCAAACCATCTTAGTCGCTGTGGCACCGGCTTTTGGCCGGCGGCTTTCGTGTGATAAATCGGGGAAAAATCGATGTCGGATGCAGGGACGCATCAACCGCTGTCGCACACCGTCATGTTCTGGCTGTTGTCCGGCATGGCGCTCGCCGTTGCCGTTCCCTGTCTGCTGGTTCCCCCGATGGATGACCTGCGCGAACTTCGGAAAATCGAGACTCAGGCGCAGCAGCGAGTGGACGACCTGAAAGACCAGTTGACCCGGCAGAAAGATTACAACGAAGCGCTTCGCCGGGATCCATTGTTGAACGCTCGCCTGGCTCAACGAGAACTGGGTTATCGCTCGCCGGGAGCGCTTTGGTACGTTCATTCCTCGGCCGCCGGATCGTCGCAATCGGCCGTCGCATCACACCCCGTCGCCTCTTCGGGCACGTCATTGCCGGTGTGGATGGACAGAATTTATCCCCATCAATGGGCGGCGTTGTATCAGGATTCCCGGAACCGTTCGCTCATTCTGCTGATGTCGTTTACCGTTGTGGTGTGCTCGCTGCTGTTGTACCGTGCTCGATCGCCGCGTCCGGAACCGCATGAAGCGTCAGAGCCGTAGCCGAGACCACACGCACCCCAATCAACCGTCCGATCAACGACCGATCTCCGTTGAATACGACGATGTGATCCCCTCGTGTTCGCCCGACCAGCTGGTCTGATCGTCGCCACCCGACTTCATGCCCGCGGGATTGTTCGGCCTGCTGAGCCTTGACGGCGGCCTTGCTGTAGCCCTCGACCAGCACCTCAACGGATCGACCGATCATCCGCTGATTCTCCCGTGCGGCGATTTGTTCCTGCACTTTGAGCAACTGAGAATTCCGGCGACGCTTGACCGCCGTCGGTACGTCGTCGGCCTGATGTCGATCGGCGGCAGTCCCCGGCCGAGGGGAATACTTGAAACAGAAAATGTTTTTGTAACGCACGGTTTCCACGAGTGCTACGGTCCGCTCAAAATCATCCTCAATTTCACCGCAAAAACCGACGATGAAATCGCCTGCCAGTTGAATTTCCGGAACGATCTCGCGCGCCCGATGCATCAGGTCGATGTACGATTCAACGGAATAGTCCCGTCGCATCCGTTTCAAAACCTCGTTGGAGCCGCTCTGGGCGGGGATGTGAAGATACTCGCAGACTTTCGGCAAATCGCACATGGCATAAAAGAGGTTGTCGCTGAAGTCTCCCGGATAACTGGTGACGAATCGGATTCGTTCGACGCCCGAAACATCGTTGATCCGCGCCAACAAATCCGCCAGTCCTGTCCGACGACCCATTTCCAGATACGAATAACTGTTGACCGTCTGACCCAGCAGCGTGATTTCCTTGGCCCCCCGATCCGCCAGAATCTTCGCTTCTTCAACGATACGACGGGGGTCTCGACTTCGTTCGGGACCGCGAGTAAACGGTACGACGCAAAACGTGCAGAATTGATCGCAACCGCGCTGGACGCGAACGTAGCGTTGCAACACCGATTGACCCGGCAGCGGGATTCGGGATCGATCGAGTTCCTCAAGCGAATCGAGGGCTTCCAGCGACCGCCGGGCGGGATCCAGAAGGCGGGATTGTTCCGACGAAACCGAAATGACAGGTGACCGTCCCGCTGCCACCTCGTCGAGCATCGCGGGGATATGATCGAGTTGCGACGGTCCACACAACAAATCAACATGGTCGGCTTTGGCCAAAATTCCTTTCGGGTCCCGCTGCGCCATGCAACCGATGACCCCGACGATCAACCGAGGACGCCGGGATTTGATCGACTTGAGTTGGCCCAGCCGGGAATAGGCTTTTTCCTCGGCATGATCGCGCACACTGCACGTGTTGACCAGCACGATATCCGCCGATTGAATGTCCCGAACCGCTTCATAACCGCAGGAACACAACATGCCCGAAACGAGTTCGCTGTCGAGCACGTTCATTTGACAACCCATCGTATCGAGATAAAAAGTCTTTGGGGTGAGCATGGGGGTCACGGCTGACGGGCTTGGTGCCTTTTTGTCTCAAGCGCCGATTTCAGTTGATCATATTCCCGGTTGAGACGTTTGCCGGAAATCGTCGGGAAAAAGACACGTTTTTGAACAAGTGCGTCGAACAGGAGATTCGGATCTTCACCCAATTCCATCCGACAACGAACCTCACGAAGAAGTCCCCACCACCACAAGTCGGTGTTTTCGGGCAATTCGCTGAAAATCCGGTTGAAATACCCAACGGCGTCTTCATATCGAGCCAGCTGGAATAGGGCTTCACCGAGAGCATAGATCGCACGGGCGTTGGTGGGCCGGCCGTCCGGATTTTTCGCGCGATCCGCATCGATAATCTGTTGAAGAACCGGCAAGGCCTGTTCGGCGAGGTGAGCTTTGAGCAAAGTTTCGCCGAATTCGAGGCGCAAAGCCCAACGCGTCGATTCGTCCATGTTGGAAGTTTCGGATTCAGACCAATCGTAAAGAGACTTGGCGACGAGCTGCGCATCGCGCGCCTTGGCGAGCGCTTCGTCGTCCCGACCGTCCTCCATCGCCGCGTCAATCTCGTCGTTGAAAGTCCGAAGAAGTCCCTGCAAGGTGGGCCCGGCATTATGGGGATCGCGTTGAATGTAATCGGGAATAATGCGTGCGGCTTCATCGAGTTTTCCCTGAGTTTGGAAACACAGAATGCGAATTCGCATCGCGCGTCCGACCAAATCCGTCTGGGTGGAAAACCGCCGGTCGAAATCAGCAAGAATTCGAACGGCGCTTTCGGGATACGGAGTCGGCGACAACATGCAGGACTCTGCGGAAATCAGGTAAGACTCGGCCAGAAGGCGGGTCATGTTCTCATCAGGCGGTTCGCCCAGAATTTTTCGGAAATACTCGGCGGAGGTTTGAGTCTTTTCGGCCTGAGCATTGATCGTTTTGCGATCGGAACCTGATGTGGGCATGGATCGCAGCAAAAGCAGATTGCACTGGGCGGCGCGAAACAACGCCGGTAGATAATTCGAATGATCCGAACCGACCAACTCATATTGTCGAACCGCCTCGGGAAACTGTCCGTCCTCCTCCTGCACCCGCGCATAACGAAATCGCTGCTCTTTGGCCAAAGTCGATTCACCGTAATTCTCGATCAATCGACGAAGAGATTCCATCAGTTCCGGCCTCACGCTGGGCCGTTCGGACGGTTTGCTTTGATCATACATCGCTTCAGCCAGGCGAACGGCGTCGGCGGATGCTCCTTCGCTTTTTTGAAAGGTCGGGAACTCGGCGACCAGTCGGTTGAAACAATGGATCGCTTCCAGGATTTTTTTTTGCTCGTGATAGCAGGCGGCGAGATTGAACAGGACTTCCGGACGAAGTTCGCGGGCGATGGCTGTTTGCTCGTCCAGAAGCGATTGCCCGACTTCGGCGGCTCGACGGAGCGATTCCTGTTTCTGATCGCTCAATTGCGAGATCGCTTTTTGATCGCCGGTGCGCTCCGAGTTTGCGATTTGTACGTTGAATTCGGCAGCCTGTCGCAAAAGTCCCGCCATATAGACATTCTTCTCAAACGAATCCAGCCGCGAAATATCAGAAACAAACCCCAAAAGACCGAACAAGGTGCGATAAATTTCGTTTTGATACTGCGGCCGCTGTCGCGCCAAAGTAATCAGCGGCTGACGCGCTTTGAGCAACCATTCATCTTTCTTCTGC
>CAIVHJ010000166.1 GCA_903905665.1 uncultured Phycisphaerales bacterium | reverse complement strand
TGATCGCAAAACCGCCAGCATATAATCCGCATAGGTGTGCTCAAACGCGGCGACGCGCACCTCGGTGCCATGCTGCGGATGGGTGAATCGTGCCGTGATGCCGCGCAGGTTCATGGCAGGATGCAGCACCGTGAAGATGAGCGACCCGCCGGGCTTGAGGATACGATGCAACTCGCAAAAGGCGCCGTTCAAATCCGCGAGGTGATCCGCCACAAGGGCAAACAAAGCGACGTCATAAGTTTCACTCTCAACCGGCATCGGATTCGGCAACTGGTGTTGGATGAAGTGGACACTTCGGCCGACCAGTTTGGCCTTCGCTTTCGCCAGCATTCCCGGTGAGGTTTCGTAGGCATCGACGCCGGCTCCGGCCTGTGCCAGCCACGCCGTGTGCCGACCGGTCCCGCAACCCACGTCGGCCACTTTCAGACCCGCCACCGATGCCAGCCAACCCCGCACCAAGGGTTCTTCCAGATGCACGAGCGGATTCAACTCCCCGTCGTAAATCTCCGCCCAAAGGTCATAGCCTTCACGAATATCCAGATGTTCCGTCATGCTCGATCCCCGTACTTTCAGTACGCCGCGGATCATATCAAAAATCACTGCCGAGCACGAATTCCGTGATCGGTGTTTGAGCCATCAAAGGAAGAGCGGAATACAGGGGTCGCACGGCTCTAAACCCCGCTTCTTCTCATCGTTGCATGGATCTAAAGTTCAGGAGGCACAATCAGAACATCGGCGTCGAATCAGGCGTACGATTGATTCTGTAATCCCCAATTTATGTTCCCTGGACATTGGGAGGCAATCCGTTGTGATCTCTTGCTTTTGCGATCGACCCGGCACCTCGTGCCTTACTTCTCTGGCGTTTTTCATACAGGGGACGGAGCGATTGGTCGAAAATAAACCTATGCGCGATTACCAGCAACGTTTCCTGGAAGAGCATCTTTTGAAATTGCCGCTGGCAGGGTGGCGGATGTTGGAAGTAGGAGCCACGGCTCCGGAACTCCACGAAGCCATTCTTCAGCATGTCCCCGAGGTTCGAGAAATCATCGGTATCGATCAAAGGAAGGACTGGGAGTATCAGGGAGGGAAACATCGAATTCTGAAAATGGACGTTCGGCAACTCGAGTTTCCGGACGAAAGCTTCGATCTCATTTACTCGCTGGCGACGTTTGAGCACATTCACGACTTGGCGCATGCCCTTCAAGAAATGCATCGGGTTTTGCGTCCAGGCGGTTTGCTTCTCTCGGTGTGGAGTCCGATTTGGAACGGATTCAACGGGCACCACCAAGGCAGTATCCTGTCGGGCGCTGATGGTGTGGATATCCATCTTCCGTGGGCGCATCTCATCATTCCGCAGAATGAGTTTGCACAGTACTTGGTACGGGGAGAGTCCTACACGACAGCGCAGGCCCAGGCCGCCACGGACTTTATTTTTCATTCTCCCTTTTTGAATCGTCTTTGTTACGGGGATTATGTGCAAATCATCCAGAAATCAGGGTTTCAAGTCATGACGCTGGAGGGTTGCCGCGTTGAGTTTGGAGGCCTGTTGCATCGCATCGAAGAGAAAATACAAGCCGGTTATGTATCGGCTGAGCAAGTCTTGGACTTCTTTCGCCGTACTCCCAATGATGAAGTCCTTGTTTACAAAATGAAGGCCCTTTTGAAAAAATGCGCGACCGCCGATGGGGTTCCTTTCAAGAACGACGGTGAAGCATCAGGCACGAATGATTGAATCTTCCCGGGCAGGTTCCGGGAGGATCAGCGACGGCGCCGGGACTTTGACCATGAGATGAAAGGCGAACAATCTGAGCTGGTCGAACCCGCCGAGCATCGCTGCCGCTTTGGATTACCCCCTCAATTCGCGAGCCTGCCAACGGCCAGGGTACAAACCAATAGTCCCTGTAACATGAACGACTCTGTTCATCCATAACTTTGTTCCCAATCCTTTCATCGGCAAATCTCTTACGACCGCCACCCACTGACCCTAAGTAGAAACGCAGAATGATTCATACAATCTCTTCCAATTGGACGACCTTTTTAATGGCGGCGGAGCCGCCGGGAGGTCGCCATGGGATACGGGATCAATCTGACCGAGGAGCAGCGGGACGAACTCGACCGCCATCGA
>CAIVHJ010000165.1 GCA_903905665.1 uncultured Phycisphaerales bacterium | reverse complement strand
GCACTGCCGCAACCGGAGAGTACCACGTGCACGGAAGTGATCGATTGCACGAACGTCCGATGCAGCCGCTTCTGGCGGCGTTGCGTTCACTGGGCGCCGTCATTGAATGTGAGGAGCAGGAAGATCACGCCCCGCTCATAGTTTACGGGCGTGGGTTAAACGGCGGTGAAGTTGAGATCGACGGTTCGACGTCAAGTCAATTTGCCAGTGCGCTATTGCTGGCCGCGCCCCTTGCCCGGCGCGACCTGATGTTGGCGATTACGGGCGAGGAGGTCAGCCGTCCCTACATCGGCATGACGATGGAAGTGATGCGTGCGTTTGGTGTGGAGGTCATCGCGGATGGGAATCGTTTCATCGTTCCGGCTCCGCAGATGTATCAGGCGTGTAACTATGCCATCGAATCGGATGCCTCGGCGGCGGCGTGTTTCATGGCTGCGGCGGGGATTTGCGGAGGCCGAATTCTGATTCGGGATTTGAACCCGAACAGCTGTCAGGGTGACGTCGAATTTGCAAAAGTGCTGGAGTCCATGGGATGCCTGATCACCTGGACCGACGGGGGATTGATCCTCCGTCGGGATTCCGCCGTTCGATTGCAGGGTGGCGAATGGGATTTGCGTTCGATGCCCGACGTAGTTCCAATGCTGGCGGTTTGTTCGCTTTTTGCCGAAGGCCCAACTACCATTCGAGGCGTCGCGCATTTGCGACACAAGGAATCCGATCGCCTGGAATCCTTGTCCTCTCAATTGCGACGAATCGGGGCGGAAGTCGAGATTCACCACGACGGTTTGACGATCCAGCCACCCACTCGATTCTCTCCGTGTGTACTGGAGGTATTCAACGATCATCGTTTGGCGATGGCGTTTTCGTTAATCGGACTAAGAATTCGCGGAGTAGTCGTCGATTCCCCAGAAGCCGTCAGTAAATCCTTTCCGCTTTTCTTTGAGACGCTTAAATCCATAACTTCTTGTCACAAAAAAAGATAGACGCAATTCTCGCATCGGTCTTGTTCAAGTCGGCCATCCAAAGTTCCGATAAATCCTATTGGGTCTGTCGCGAATGAGACGATGATGGCAGGTATGAGGGACGTTGATTCCCGTGTAGCCTAGCACCCATTGAACGTGGTGCAGGATGGGAAGTATATGTCTGACATTCTGGATCAATCCGAAGTCGATGCGCTCCTGGCGGCGGTTGAATCGGGGGTATTCAATGAATCAGCCCCGGCAACTTCCTCGTATGAAACACCCAGGAACACACCCCTGCAAGATCAGGTCGAAGCCCGGCACTATGATTTCAAACGTCCCGAGCGAGTCAGTAAGGACCAGATGCGGTCGCTGGAATCGTTGCACGAACGTTTCGCGCGCAATCTGGGGGCGTCGTTATCGGGATTCTTGCGAACAATCATTGAATGCCGCGTCGCCACAATCGAACAACTGACCTACAGCGAATTCCTCCACGCATTGCCCAACCCGACGTGTTTCAACCTGTTGCATGCCCCCCCTCTGGAAGGACAAATGTGCCTGGAACTGAGTCCGCTGATCATTTATCCCATCATGGACCGGCTGCTGGGCGGGTCGAACGCCGAATTGTACATTCCTCAGCGGCCTCTGACTTCGATCGAGCTGCGACTGGTCAAACGGATTACCGACCGGGCGCTGACGTGCCTGACCGAAGCGTGGTCCGATCTGGCGACGGTGCAGTTCGAGTTGGTGGATACCGAGAGCAACCCCCACCTGGTTCAGATCGTCGCCCCCAACGAAGTGGTCGTGGTGGTGGGATTTGAGTTGAAGATGGGCGCGCGGGCAGGCACGATGAGTTTGTGCATTCCATTCAACGTGATCGAACCGGTCATCGGTAAGTTGGCGACACAGACGTGGTTGGCGTACACGCGGAAGCAAAATCGCGAGAATCAGGTTCCTAAATTAACGAACTCCCTTAAGCACGCCAGAGTGGAATTGCAATGTTTTCTGGCCCAGACGCAGATCACCATTGACGATATCCTGCATCTTCAGGTGGATGACATCATCCAAACGGAAAAACCCGCCACCGCAGAATTGATCCTGCAAATCGAGGGACAAAACAAATTCGCCGGACATATTGGACAGTTTCGCGGAATGCTCGCGTTCAAGATCGACCGACCGGCGCTCTCCGATGAATCCTTGTAGAAACCATTTTTATTTCCAGATGAAAACGCCCGGCAAAAGGCGACAGGAATGTCGCTTGACAGTCATCGACGCTAACGGGTACTATCAAACACAATTCGTAAGATTCCTTCGGAACCGGTGTGCGAAGCGGGTGTCCCCCAATGCCATTGGTAACGGAGCGGCAACGTGAGGAGCAGTGCATGGCTGAACCCAAGGCTCATTTTACTTTGTCTAACCGGGAAGGCATCTGCTACGTGGAATTTGCGGATCGCAAAATTCTGGACGAACTGAGCATCAACGAGATCGGGGAACAGTTGTTGGTGCTGGCGGATGAGCACAAACCGATCAATTTGCTGCTGGATTTCAAGAACGTCGAACATTTGTCCAGTGCGGCGCTGGGAATGCTGATTACGCTGAACAAAAGGATCGGCGACCAAAGCGGGCGTCTGAAACTGTCCAGCATCAACCCGCAGATTTTTGAAGTATTCAAGATCACCCAGCTGCACAAGGTGTTTGACATACACGACTCCGCCGCTTCCGCAAAAACCAGTTTCCTGCAAGGTTGACCGATCCGACCGAATGTACAAAGGAATCTCCGCCGATGAGTTCGTCCGAAATCGACGACAGCCTGCCGATGAACACGATCGTGATTCCGAGCGACTTTTGTCGCGTCCCG
>CAIVHJ010000164.1 GCA_903905665.1 uncultured Phycisphaerales bacterium | reverse complement strand
CGAACCCCGTTGCTGAATAGCTTCCGGTTAGCTGACCTCCCAGCCGCAATCCTTAAAGAGCGACTTGCTTGCCCAAAAAGAGATTCTTGCTGGTCTGCGGTCCAGCGGTATTACCTGAATCCGCCGTGAAAACCCGTAGTGAATGCGATTGTTCGGCTTGTTTTACGCAGATTTCCTTATGGTTGTTGTGTCTGACTGAATCATAACTATGTGTTAGAATTTAGTCAGCATGCGTTATTCGCCTAGAAATATAGAAATCGCCTTTAGCCATGCAGGTCTGACGCACTATGGCGGAATTCTGTTTTTCAATGAATTTAGTCGAATGCTACAATTGCGTCGCTTTCTAACTCGGCATTTGCGCTATCCCCGACGTAACCAAGACTACCAGCTTTCCCAGATGGTCCTGTCCTTGGTCTACCCGATCATCCTGGGTTTGGATCGTTTGGAGACGGCGTCGCTGTTACGTTCGAATGGCACGTTTCAGTATTTGACCGGCCTTCCCAGTTACCCCAGTCCACAAACCTTGCGGCGATTTTTGTTGCAGGCCGCACCCTCTTTTCGGGAACAACTCCACCGGGTCAATGACTACCTGCTGCAGCGCTTCATTCACCAGCCGGATCACCGGTCACGATTAATTCTGGATCTGGATAGCACTGTCGTTACAGTTTTCGGCCATCAGGAAGGGGCGGCGGTTGGCTACAATCCGCGCTATCGAGGCAAGAGGTCCTATGACCCACTGCTCTGTTTGGAAGCGAACTCCTCGTTCCTCTGGGATGTGGAACTGCGACGCGGCGATGCTGGAACCTGGGCGGGCAGCGACGAACTCTTGGCCTGCTGTTTTCACTCCATCCCTCCCGACATTCGGGAGCTTCGCGTGCGGGCCGATGCCGGCTTCGGCTACGGGCCAGTGTTAGAGATGCTGGAAGCGCATCCCGCCCAATACGCCGTGGTCGCGCGCATGACCCGCTCCCTGAAGTATGCCCTCAAAGGTTTGCGCTATGAAAAGATGAATCCGCGTTGGGAGATCGCGGAATTTGAGCACCATCCCCACGATTGGTCTCACGCACGCCGCTGCATTGTGGCGCGGAGGAGAATCGAGGAGACCGATCCGCAGCCGACTTTGTTTACGTTGGAACGTTACGTGTATCGAGCCTGGCATACGAACCTGCCGCTGACACCGGCCGGGGTGTGGCACTTCTACAATGGCCGTGCTGAAATGGAACCCCGCATCCGGGAGCTCCGTGAGGACTATGCGTTGCGGAAGATTCCCACTCATGCTTTTGCGGCCAACGCACTTTATCTGGAAGTAGTTCGTCTGGCTTACAACCTCGTCACGGCTTTTCAGCGGACATGTCTCCCCGAAGAATGGCAAAGCCTGACCTTGAGCAAACTACGCTCCAGACTCTTCTGGTTGCCGGGCGAACTTACACGCCCGCAGAACCGACCTACTCTTCGGTTCGCGAATTCGCCCCTCATCCAAAAGTGGGTGGATGGGATATTCCATCGGATTCATAGATTAAAACCCCTGGAGGGCTGAAGCTACGTTTGTGAAAATCGAGCGACTGATGCAACATTTTGGAGACGAATGGCGGATTTTCGGCCACTTTTGAAGGGAAACAGTGAAATTCAAGACGGATCCAAGTGATAGGGCGCCCCTTTGGGGCTTGAGTGTGAGCGGGAGCGCAGACGTAGGCGTAGTTTGGCTTCCTCTGCGGCTCTTCGTTGTTTCGCATTAATAAGCATATGAATGCT
>CAIVHJ010000163.1 GCA_903905665.1 uncultured Phycisphaerales bacterium | reverse complement strand
TTCCCGATGTCGTGAAGCAACCCGCACACAAACGCCACTTCGGGATCCAAATGACCCGGCCATCGCTCCGCGATCAGATGCGCCGCACACGCCACCGCCAGCGAGTGTTTCCAGAATGCTGCTCGATCAAAATGACGACTCCCGCTCTCCAATCCAGAAAACGACTCAAACACTCCCACCGACAACACGGCATGACGAACTGCCTCAAAACCAAGCAACACAACGGCTTTGTCGATCGTCTCCACCGACCCCACTCCGCGACTTGCCATCGCCACCAACCGAAGTATCTTCGCCGATAATGACTGGTCTGATGCGATCAGCGCAATCACGTCCTGGGCGCACGTGTCATCACTCGACGTCACCTGAAGAATTCGCGTCGCCACTACCGGGAGCGTGGGAAGTTGCTCGAGTTCGTTGAGGATGAGATCAATCCGTTCGGGGGTCGGCGCCGAAAGCGGCGAGGAACCCTTCTGGGATTTCGACTTGGTTTCTGTACGACCCGGCACGAGCGTCCCCCGATCATCCCACTCCTTCATGATTCCGAACCACGCGTCCGGAATCTCTCCCCGATTATTTCCTACACCGCCACCAGTTCCGCCATGCGATTGATCAACGCGTCGATCTGAAACGGCTTGCGCAGAAAATCATCGGCCCCCGCCGCCATGAGTTCCTGAACCTCATCTGGATCCGCAACCCCGCTGATCAGAATGATCTTGATGTGCTCGAACATCGGATTCGAACGGATCGTTTTGCACACGACGTTGCCGTTGATATCCGGTAATTTGTAATCCAGTACCACGACGTCCGGCCGAAAATCATGCGTGAGTATCCCGGCATCGTAACCGCTCGTCGCCGTCTTGACCTCGAACCGTCCGTCGCGTTCCAGCAACTCCACCAGCATCTCGACAATCGCGGGATCATCGTCCACGACCAGCACACGCTTTTTACCGGATTCAAGATTGTCCAGCGGGATGTGGTTGTCTTTCATGAACTGAATCAGGCTTTCGTGCGGTATCCGTCGGAACCGCGACCCCGGAACACGAAACCCTTTCAACCGACCGCTGTCGAAACACCGAATCACCGTCTGCTGACTGATGTTGCAGATGTCCGCCACTTCGCCGGTCGTGTAAACATTCTTCATGATTGTAACCCCCAATTTCCAGGACGCCCTAAGCCTATGAGATACAATCGAATAAGATGAATGCCCGAGGGGTCTTCCCAAGTTATCCATCTTCCCTATATCTTACAATCTGAACATTTTTACGTCAAACATTTTCTGCTCCCATCACTCCCCGAATGACGCGAATGGACATCTTTTCCGCTATTATCAGTCCAAAGAATCGTGAATAGTCCGAAGATTCGGTAGGAAAAATGAGGCTTCGGAACGGTTCATCCGGTCACTCGATGCCCGCTCCGCTCCTGCGACGTGCTTCCAAAGTGATCCAAACGACCGTGATGTCAGCGGGGGTGATGCCGCTGATCCGGCTTGCCTGACCGAGCGTCTGGGGCAAAACCTTCGCTAATTTCTGGCGGGCTTCCATCCGCAATTCACGAACACCCCCATATTCAAATCCTTCGGGAATCCGATAATCTTCGAGGCGATGCAATCGCTCGATCTCCCGCTCCATCCGCTGCACATAGCCACTATAGCGTGCTTTCGTCTCGATTTGATGAACCACATCCCGGTCCAAAACCTCGCAATCAAAATCTCCTGCCTGTGACCGACCGATGGTGTCTCGGCTTTTCTCCAGGAGTTCACCCAGTGTCACATCCTGTTTGCGGAGGTGGTCCCACAAGGGTTCTCCCTCAAACCGTACTGACTTCAACAGGGTCTCCAATCGGTCAATACCGGCCGCTTTGCGTTGATATCGTTCCCATCGGGCGTCATCTACCAAGCCGATCTCCCGACCCAGCGGGGTCAATCGCAAATCGGCGTTATCCGCGCGTAACAGCAAACGATACTCCGCCCGCGACGTGAACATCCGATACGGTTCATCGGGCGGACGCATGATCAAATCGTCGATCATCACGCCGATATAGGCCTGGTCTCGTCGCAAAACGATCGGCTCCTGTCCGCGAATTCTGCGAACGGCGTTGATCCCCGCGATCAGTCCCTGACCGGCTGCTTCTTCGTATCCGCTGGTTCCGTTGATCTGACCTGCCAAAAACAAACCTTCCACCTCGCGGGTTTCCAGTGAAAAATGAATCTGGTCCGTCGGCACATAATCGTACTCGACGGCATAACCCCATTGCATGATTCGAGCATTTTCCAGCCCGGCGATCGAGTGAACCATCTCCTCCTGAACGTCTTTCGGCAGCGACGTGGACAGTCCATTCACATAAATCAACTCGCTGTTGACCCCCTCCGGTTCGAGAAACAATTGATGCCGGTTTTTGTCGGCGAATCGCATCACCTTATCTTCGATGCTCGGACAATAACGAGGCCCGATGGATTGAATCTGCCCGTTGAACAACGGAGCACGATCGACATTACGCCGAATCAGATCATGCACGCTCGGATTGGTATGGGTGATCCAGCACGGCATCTGTTCCCGATCAATCCGGTCCGTCAAAAATGAAAACGGCACCGGGTCGGAATCCCCGTGCTGAACGCCGAGCACGTCATAGTTCAGCGTGTCGCGGTGCAGCCGCGGCGGCGTTCCTGTTTTCATCCGGCCCAGCCTCAAACCGATCCGCTCGATCGATCGGCTCAACCCAACCGCCGCCGATTCA